>CAYFXP010000516.1:0-12798 GCA_964346935.1 uncultured Syntrophobacterales bacterium | reverse complement strand
AGAATCACCACTCGCCACCTCCGAAAATGGAGGTAGAGGAGTAAGACTACTGAAAACATGGCGAGGGGGGCAATTACGAGCAAATCCCTCCTCACCATCCTGAAGAGGTCGATATTGATCAGATCGAGACCCGTGACGCCAGCCCGCTGGTCGATGCCACTGGCGTCCTTCTCCAACTCGATGAGATCCAGGCGATCGCCCTCGTAGAGCACTGTGGCAACGGCTTTGTACGTTCCCCCTCTTTTCACAATGCAGTGGCTGATCCATCTTCCCAGGGGGGAGGATTGCAGCGTGGCGAGAATGGTTTCGGGCATTACGGGAGTGTAGTCATCGTCGGGACGGGACAAACCATCCATCCATCGGAGGGTTTGCTCAAAGGGATCGGGCTTAAAGCCTTGAGCTATCAGTTCGCGCTGGAGGGTTTTCCGAGCCCTCATGAAATCAATGGATTGTCGAAGCAGCTGTCTCCTCCTTCGTTGTTCCTCCGCCGAGGGAATGAGTTGGCTGACCGAGGAGATGGAGAGAATGCCTCCCTCATCGCGGTACTTTCGCATTCCTTCGAATAGCGATTCCTCCCTTCTGAGAAGGCCGTTCAAATCCTCGTCCTCCAAAACCACAAATGCTTCCCGGTTTCCCCTTGGAAAGGCTCGTTCCAAATGTGCATAGATCTCCAAAGCCTCCGTTCTCTTCGGACCTAAGCTCCGTAAATCGCCCTCGAACTCGATCCCGAGCGCGAGTACGGAAAAGCAGGTGGTGATGAGGGAAAAGGCGATGATGAATGAAAGGGGATATCCTTCCAGGAGACGGGAAAGGGCCTTCAGCCCGAAATCCCTCAGCGGTCGATAGGCATAGCGACCCTTCCGCCTTGAATCCTTCCAGGCCAGAAAGGAAGGGAGGACGAAATAGATGCTTATGAGGCAGAAGAAGAGGCCCGCTGCCACCAGCCATCCGAGCTCCATGATACCCTCAACCCTCGCCAACAGGAGGGTGCAAAAGGCCAGTATGGTGGTAGCCCCCCCTGTTAGAACCCCGGATCCGGTTTCCGTCAGCGTCTTCTCGATGGCTTTCGTGACATCTAGGCCAACGGCTCTCTCGGAATGATACCGGTCATAGAGGTGTATGGCGAAATCGATTCCCAGCCCAATCAAGATGGCCGCAAAAGCGCTGGTTAAGATGTTCAATTGCCCAATGAGCAGCGCCGCCATGGCCAGGGTTATCTGCACCCCAACCAAAAGGGGGAATCCCACGAAGAGCAGGGTGATGAGCCGGCGATACGCGAAAAAGAATAAGCCCAGGACGAGGGCAAAGGCCATAATCATGGAGGATTGCATGTCCAGGCGGAGGCCCGTGGCCTTCTCGAGGACGATGGGATGAGCCCCGGTATACTGGATCGATACTTCTGGTCGCACATCGAGAAGCGGTTCTATGGCCCGAATCAGCTTCCGGGAGAAGGTGAGGTCAGCGGCCGCTCGGACGGGATCGGCGATGATAAGCAAGGACCGATGGTCGTGGGAAAGGAAATATCCGCTTCGATAATCGATGGCAAATCCCCTCGATCCTTGTTGGAGATGACCCATGAGAATCTCCCTGAGCCCAAGGGGATCAAGGGCGATGAATTCCTTGATGGGCAAGGAGGCCTGGCTGAGCAAGATGGCCCTGTTTCGGCGGACCTGCTTTCCAATAGCCTCATCGGTAAGCTTTCGGGAAAGGGCCGGGATATCCTCACGATCCAGGAAGAGCTCGGGATTGGCCAGGTAAAACCTGAGCATCGGCTTCAAGCGCTCGTATTGGCCGGCTTCAAAGGTTCGATATTGAACTGACCCCAGGGGCTTTTCCCCATCCACCCGAAGCTCCATCAGTTCCGCCACGAAGGACTCGGCGGCCCCAATGAGGTCCTGGGTTGACGTTCCTTTCCGCCCGGTTACCATGAAGAAGAGGTGATCCAGGGTTCCGAAATCCCTCAAATTGTCGAGGAAGAGCTTAAGGGGTCCTTCCTTTCTCTGGATGAGGCCGAAGATGTCCGACTTGAATTCCAGCCCGCCAGTCATCAAGAAAGAGGCGATGAGGCACATCAGGAATACCGCGAGGACAGCCCGATATTTCGATGAGGCAGTGTGGGCAATCTTCCGTAAAACCCGCTTTCTCACTTCGAGACAACCCCTTGGTTAGATTAATGGTCAGGGGAAGGTTATTTCCTTCTTCTCCACGCAGACCGAAAACCGACGTTCATAGGGCCGAATATCTGTATGGAACGATGGAACTTAAAGATCCTCTTGAGGATAGAACCCCAGGATAGGAAATTCCCGTTGAGCCATTCATACCCCCGTTCAAGTTCATCCACGGTCATCCCCTTGGGGCGAAAGGTGACATGTTCCATGTCGTACATATCCCAGTCGTCCGTCAATATGCGTCCCTCCTTTTCCAGCCTCTTGCGGAGGGAAGTACCCGGGTAGGGGGTCAAAATGGGGAAGATGGCCCCATCGATTCTCGTCTCATTGCAGAAATCCAAGATCCGTTTAAAGCTATCCTTGGTATCGTGGTCATAGCCCAAAATGAAAGAGGCCAATACGCCGATGCCGTAATCATGAAATTTTTTGACAGCATCCCTCGGTGGAATCTTCAAAATGGCGGATTTGCCCATGAGAGAGAGGTTTTCCCGTGAGAGGCTTTCAAAACCCACAAATAGGCCAAAGCAACCGCTCTTAGAGACCAATCTCATCAGTGAATCATCCTCGACGAGATGCAGAGGGGCATGGCTGGCCCATTTGAATCTCAGGGGTTCCATTGCCCCCAGGAGCCGTTCCGCATAAGCCCTCTTTCCGATGAGGTTGTCATCCACGATAAACAGAAAGACGCTCTCCTTTTTGAGCTCCACGAGCTCATCAATGACGGCCTGGATGGGTTTCGTCCTGTAGCTTCTGCCGAATAGCGAGCTTACTGAGCAGAATTCGCAACGCAATGGGCACCCGCGGGTTACCTGAATAGTATTGGTGAATAAATAGCCCTTTGCCCTTATTACATCCCTTCGGGGCGGCTTCAATTGCGAAAGGTCCAGCGGAAGCCGCTCTCTATATACTTGCTTTAGGCGGCGATGGCGGGCATCTTCGATAAGGTTCCTCCAGGGCCCTTCTCCCTCTCCCACCACGATTGCATCGGCATGCGACAGGGCCTCCTGAGGCATGGTGGATGGATGAAATCCCCCCAAAATGACCTTTGCTCCCCTTCGCCGAAATTCATCGGCTATCTGGTAAGCCCGATTGGCCTGAGGGGTCATGGTTGTAATACCGACTAAATCCGGGGCGTCGTCGAATTTGATCTCCTCCACGTTTTCGTCGGTGACTATTACTTCAACATCCGCCGGCGTGAAGGAGGCCAACGTGGTTAAGCTCAAAGGGGGAAATTTGAACTTGATCTGCCCCCATATGTTCTTAGGAGACCAACCCGGTGCGACTAGATTCACCTTCATATGACTCTCATAGAAAGATGGGGTTGCTCCTCTACGATGCTCTTGAGATTATGGAGCGCTTCCTCGGTGAGCTCGTTGTGCTTTGCCTCACCTCCCAGAAGAATCCATCCTATCCTTAGGATGAGCTTGCTGATCCGGTAAATCAAGGTATGGCTCAGCTCGGCCCCTTGCTCCACTTCCCGGAGTTGCCATATCTCAACGCTCCCCTCAAAGATGCCGTCCACAAATCGGTTTATGATTCGACGGTTCTCTTCCATATCCACCACAACGGAATGCCATGTGGGATTGATTCGGTAGTTTAACCGATATCGAATTTTAGTTCCCAGGCCTAATTTCCCTGTAGTAATCTTTTCGACGAGGATCTTTTCTTGCGGACACCACCTTTGCATCTCCGAGAAGTCGATTAAAGTTTGGTATACCTGTTGGGCTTTCGCCTTGATAGTAACCGTGTGACGGTTTAGCCTGCCCAGGTACACCTCGTTTCCCCAGGGAGAGGGATGGGAATTTCCCCCGAAACCCATAAGGAATGAGATGTTGGAGACAAACCGGCCTATTTCTTCGCTGAGGCTCATTTCCCTTCATCCCAATAGGGAAAGAAGTTGTACCACTGATCCGGATAACGGCTGATCATTTCCTCAAAGGATTGGACGACTTTCCTCATCCCCTGTCGGAGGCCTTCCCTCTTCCCTTGCGGCGAGTCCCTGAAGTGAATAGGTTTCTCGAGGATTCCCCAATACTTCATTCCTTTTTCCAGTACTACGAAGACGGGGATCACCGAAGCCCCCGTTTCCATGGCCAGCAGCGCTGGTCCCACGGGGAACTTCGTCGGCCGACCGAAGAATTCAATTTCGATCCATCGATCTCCCACAATTCTATCGGCGATCAACGCTACAACCTGATTCTCCCGTAACTTCCTCGCTATTTCCACTATGGCCAGTCTAGACTCTTGGGAAGGGTCGATGTAAATGGTATGAATGCCAAACCGTTGACGGACTCTTTCCTCGTACTTATGCAGGGAGTGGCTCCCTTCCCTGAGGGTAAGAATATTGACGGGGTACCCCTTGGACGCCAGTACGTATCCTCCCAGCTCCCAGTTGCCAAGGTGAGGAGTGATGCAGACGACTCCCTTTCCCCTTTCCAGGGCCCTCACGAGATGTTCCTCACCGACCTCTCGGTCAACGAGTTTCCACCTGTTGGACATGTTTAACCGGTGCATGGACATATAATCGAGGAGCTTTTGGGAATAATTTTGAAAGCACCTTTTCGCCAGCTTGCGGGTCTCCCTTTCGCCGTATCCTCCCCTGCCGATTACCTTCAAGTTCCCCTCTACAATCCCTCGGGTTTTCTTCATCAGGGAGAAAACGAACGGATTTCCCACGGTGGTGAAAACGGGATGCAACCGTCTCGGGACGAGCCTCGAGAAGAGCCGAAAGAGGAACAGATAAAAGCCGACTTGCCAGTTGGACATGTCCGGTCAACCCCTATCGGGATGGTGAAGCGAGGCCCCTGGAATGTCTTCGCCTCTCCAGGAGATCGATGAAGGCTTCAATTCGAGTATCGATCCCCCCCTGGGTCGTATGTTCATCGAAGATCACAGTGAGAATGGGAATGTCGAGATCCCTCTGAACCTTGGCCAAAATCGTCTGGGCCACAAGCTCAGGCATACAGGTGAAGGGAAAGATATGAATGATTCCGTCGATTCCTTCCTTGGCAAAGAGAACCGTCTTCCCCACCGATTCCATGCTTTCGCCTCCAGCGGGGTATCTCAGGTATGGGTGGGCGTATCTGGCAGAAAGCCTCAGTTGGTTCCTCTTGAAGGGCTTAAAGCGGAAGCGGTCGTTCAGCCAATCGCTCAGCCATACCGACTTCCAGACCTCGATCCCCTTTCGAGCCAATCGCATATCGATTCCGGTGTTTGCCGAGGGTTCCAAGACCATAAACAGTTCGCCGATGATGCCGATCCGGAGAGGGATAATATCATTCCTCAGCTCGATATCCCGATACCACCTGTGTGCCTTCAGCCTCGCACGAAGCAGGCTCGGGAAGGACAAGCTCGAATCGATGAGCTGGACGGACTCGTTAAAGACCCTATCGGTCTCATTGGGAATCGCCTCCAGCGGTTTGGTTGAGAAGTATCTCTTGAGTGCCCAATCCAGCATGGAGAGTCGCATCAAAATGAAGTAGAAGAGCTTAAACAGGGCTCCCTTTGTCTGCAATCCAGCGATCCGCTTCATCAGATCCAGCATATCCGAGAGACGGTCAGGGTTCTCAGCGCTTCCCATGGTGAACCGATAACCGAGGCCTTTTAGGATCTGCTCCTGCACAGCATCATAGTATCCGAATCGACAGGGTCCTATTCCACCGGGCATGAAGATGGCATCCGCCCCTAATTCCAGTACCTCGATCATATTTCCCAGCGTGAGCTTGAAGGGAAAGCATGCGAATTCAGGGGAATACCTCGTCCCCAAATCCAGGGTCTTCTTCGTGGGTTTCGGGGGAAGGAGGACATTTACCCCCAGGCTCCTGAGGACGCGAGCATAGGCGATATGGAGCATGCCCAAATATGGGACCGATAATCTCACCCTTTCCCCTCAGGACTTCAGCTTTTCCTGCCGACCGATGACGTCGAAGAAGGCCTCTAGTCGCGTAATAAGCCCTCCATCCGACCAGTGCTCATCGAAGATCAAGGAGAGCACGGGGATATTTCCCATCATCTTGACGTAATGGCTCACCAATTCCCAGTTGAAGGAATCCTGACCACATCCGAAGGACGCTAGGTTAATAATTCCCTTTACCTCTGGATCCCCGGCGAAATGGAGGGCAGATCCCACCATCTCCTTGCCGAAGGACCAATAGACCCTCTTTGAGAGTTTCGAGATCTGCTGATTCACCTCCGTTTCCGTCACGGAGTCCGTGGTCATTGCGCCATATCCCCTGGCCATCAGCTTTTGGGATAGGCCCTTATTGAGGAAGGGATCGTTCAAATAGTAGGGCCGACCGACCAGGCCTATTTTGGGCTCCGTCGTATTCACTTGTCCCTTGGCCACGGGCGCATCGGAGGAGGATAGGCTCAGCCCAAGGGCCTCCTCGAAGGATAAGCCCCTCTGTTGAAGATATCTGAAGTTTTCCTGTCTCTCGAATCCCCTTTGATAAGCCCGCCTTATTTTCTCCGAATCCCTGGTAATCAACGCGCCCACCTTCTCGTAGAAGAGGGGCTGGGTCATCTTTTTCCTTCCCTTATAATTGACCGGATAATCGATGAGAGGTGGAAGTGGCCGAATGGTGTTCAATACCATATCGGGAAGCCCGAGGAATTTCGGGCACATGTATGCGTCCTCTTCGATGCTAATGTATCTGGGAACGAACAAGAGGTCGACCCGGTTTTTGAGGGACAAGACGTGGCCGAAGTAGGCCTTGATGGGAAGGCACAGATCGCTGACGGCGATACTGGCCCCCTGATTTACCATCTGCTCGGTCGTAGGGGTCGAAAGGACGACCTCACAGTCCAGTTCCCGGAAAAAGGTTTGCCAGAGGGGAAAATATCGATAGTAGAGAAGCCCCTTGGGAATCCCGATTTTTATGCCCATGATGTCCCGTGCTCATCGTTTGAATTGGATTTCCTGCGCCGAGCCGTATCCAAGAAGGCCTCGAGGCGGGTTGTGCAACCCCCTATCCCGGTATGTTCATCGATCATCAGCGCCATGTATGGGAGAGCCCCCCGTTTAGCCCGAAAAGCAACCAGAGGCTCAATCATGGAGTCAATCCCGCAGGAAAAGCAGGTGATATAAATCAAGCCATCGACTGCCTTGGATTCCAGGAAGTAAAGGGCGGTCCCCAGGATTTCCCTTCCCTGGGTCCAGTAGATGTCCTTTTTTACGTTTTGAATGTGATAATCGATGATATGCCCAGGGATGCTTTCCTGGGTATAGACGGATGCCGTAGCCTCCTTCAGCCTCTTGAGCAGGTCGAAGTTGAACAGACGGTCATAGAGGCTGTATGGATGGCCGATCACCCCGATTTTTATCGGCCTACCTTTTCTTTTATCGGCCGAAGGCCTATTGGGAAAACGCCCATCCTTTTCCAAGGCATGCATTAAATCCAGCACCGATTCCCCCTTTCTTGCACAGCGATGAAACTGATCCTGTTGCTCTCGGGCTTTATCATAAGCTCTTCGAATCTCGAGGAAACCCGACTTGAGCTTTCTCCCCACCTTTGAGAGGGATTTGGATAGCCGGGTCGATCGATGCTTCTCGTCCACGAAGGGGTCCAGCATCGGCGGTAGGTTCGGCACGGAGTACTTAATCATCTCTGGGAGGCCCGCTAGCCTCGGGCAACAGTAGCCCCGTTTATTATCGCTCAGGAGACGGGGGATGAAGAGATAATCGACCTCATCCTTGAGGTCGAGGACGTGGCCGAAGATTGTCTTAACGGGGATGCAATCGTCATCATCTGCAAACTTGAACCCTTCCTCCAACGCACTCCTCGTGCCGGGCCGGGAAACGATCACCTGCGCCCCTAGCTCCCCGAAGAATGTATTCCAGAGGGGGAAGTACCGATAGTACAGCAGTGCCCGGGGGATACCTATTCGGAGGGGCATCATTTTTCCCTGCCTTTTCTCTTCCGTCCGATCAAATCCACGAAGGCGCTGAGCCTGGTGGTGATTGCAGTCTCGGAAAGGTTCTCCGTGAGGGAAAAGGTGAGAATTGGAATATCATAGTCTTTGCTCACGGTTCTCAGGATATTCTTGGCTACGGATTCCAATATGCACCCGAAGGGTTTGAGCTGGATGACCCCGTCGTACCCGTCCCGTGCATAGAGGACGGTATATCCAATGGTCGTGTTACATTCACCACCGATGTTGTGAGGGAGGTAACGCTTGGAAGCCCTTATGGCCTCGCTTTTCGACCTTTTCTTGACAAGGTCGAGGCGCACCGCGTGGGCAATTTGAGATGTAAACCACATGGTCCTCGTTACCTCCACACCCATTTCCCGCAGACTCCTCTCGATATCTTGATTGGCATGGGGGTTGATTACCATATATCCCTCCCCGGTAATGACCATCTTCAGGGGATGGCGTGTTCTATCCCCTTCGATGTTAGCGAGCCTTGAAACTACATCCTCCCTGGCAGTCTTCAGTTCTTTCAGATTGGCAACCCCATCGATCAGTCTCAGGCATTCCGAATATACCCTTGTGGTTTCCCCCCTGTTGATTTCATAGGGCCTCACCTTTTGCGCCCATCTCTCCATCTCCTCGCAAACTTTCATCTTTTTCCAGCTGAAGTGTAGAGCTCGAAGGGCGTCCGTCAGGGAAACTCCCCTGTTTCTGCGTTCCTTATCGAATTTCAATAGATAGCTCCTCAGGATCTGGTTATTGTCCAGCGTGATCCAATCAAATCGATAGCCCATTTCCCTCAGGATGTTCTGCATCACGATATCGTACATTCCCACTCGGCAGGGACCGTGATCGCTTATCATACAGATGGTATTCGCGCCTTTTTCGAGCGCTTCGATAAAATTGCCGAGGATGAATTTAAAGGGTAGGCATGTGGATTCGGGGGAGTACTTTATTCCAAGGTCTAGTGTCCGAGGGCTAGTTTTGGGCGGGATGACGAAATCGGGGCCGATTTTCCTACAGAGGGCATTGATGAAGATATCCATCTGCCCGCAATGTGGAACGGTGATTTTCATGGAGGTGTTCTGCCTTTAAAGACTCTTTTCCCACTTCCCGCATCGATCACCCCAATAGGCGGTAACTTCGTCGCCTATGGAGAACTCCACAATCTCACATCCATTCTCGCATTCCTTGCATTCCAGGCTTCTGGTCTCGCAATGGAGGTTAATCACCTCAAAGCCCCTAAAATGGTTTTCCCCGCCACCATCCATCCCTTCCTGGGCCAAGAAGGCGGCGCCGATGGCTCCCATTACGTTGAAGAACCTTGGCACGTGAATGTTCTTGCCCAGTTCTCCCTCAAATGCCGAGCGGATTCCCTCATTGGCCGCAACGCCCCCCTGAAAGATGACGGGGTCTAAGATTTCCTTTCCCTTGGCCATGTTATTGAGGTAGTTCCGGACCAGAGCCTGGCATAGCCCGGCAATGATGTCCTCCAGGTTGCATCCCATCTGTTGTTTATGAACCATATCCGATTCCGCGAAAACCGTACATCGTCCCGCGATCCGGGCAGGGGATCTGGATCGGAGGGCATACCGGCCAAATTGATCAATGGAAATCCCGAGCCGCAGGGCTTGCTGATCCAGGAATGAGCCGGTTCCCGCCGCACAGACCGTGTTCATAGCGAAATCCACGACCAATCCATCCCTGATGATAATAATCTTGGAGTCCTGTCCACCTATTTCGAGAACGGTCCTGGCGGCGGGGAAGAAATGGGTTGCCCCAACGGCGTGGGCAGTAATCTCATTCTTGACCACCTCGGCCCCAACCATTACCCCCGCGAGTTGCCGTGCACTTCCTGTTGTACCAGCTCCCTGAATTTCCATTCCCTCGGGGAGGAAGATCGATATCTCCCTCAACCCATCCTGTACAGACCGGATGGGTTGGCCACGGGTGAGCAGATACCGATGGCAGAGCACATTTCCCTCTTCATCGATTACTGCCAGGTTCGTGCTCACCGAACCTACGTCAATTCCCAGGTAACCCTTCATCATACTTTTGGCTAGGACGGCCTAAGCGCGTCTGGCAATAGACTTTTTTGCCGATGAGGTGAGTTCTTCCCATATCCCATCGGCGATTTCCCTGTAATGCTCGGCATAACGGTCAATTTGACCGCTCAAATCGGTAAAAAGGGTTTCAGCTCCTGGATGGGTAAAATAACTGGCATACCGTAATGCCATCTCCCGACCAACCCAGGGTTCATCGATGAGCATACACGGCCTCAAAAGGTTTTTCGAATAGGGTTGCAAGGATCGGATCTTCTTGAACAGCGGTGAGTTGAGGGCTTTTAGGAGCGTAGTCTCCCTAATATTATCCGATGCGAAGTGACAGAACACGCACGGTTCGACATCTCCTCTAGCATTAATGTGGAAATACATACGCCCCCCGGCCATGCAGCCATTGGTTAGGTGGCCATCATTCCAAAAGTCAACGAACAGAATGGGTTTGGCAGCACGGAAGGTCCTGAGCTTTTCCCTTACCAGATTTCTCTGCTCGGGGGTGGGGAGCAACTCCATATCGGGATTCTTACCGATTGGGACACACATGAAGTACCACACTAAGATGCATCCCTTTGCGATCAAGAAGTCGATGAAACGTTCGCTCGTCAGGACCTGGGTATTCTCACTGGTCTGGGTAAGGGAGCATGCAAAGAGGACTTTGGCTTCCCTCAGCAAATCCATTCCTTTCATAACTTTATCGAAGTGTCCCTTTCCCCTTCTCTTGTCGGTTTCATCCCTGAACCCCTCCAGGCTGATGGCGGGCATGACGTTGCCTAACCGAGCGATCTTTTCCACCATTTCCTCGTCTAAGAAACCACCGTGGGTGAATACCTGAAATGCCATGTCGCGGTGGGCCTCGTATACCTCGACCAGATCCTCCCTCAAAAAGGGTTCCCCTCCGAGGACCACAACCAGACTGATTCCCATCTCTTTTGCTTCAGAAAGGGCTCGATGGACGATCTCTGGCTCCAATTCATCGTGGGAATAGTCCCCCGCGTAACACCCGTAACAGTCGAGATTGCATCTCATGGTGGGACTGATGAGCATCGCCCGGGGCGGGTAGTAGGCGGTTCGGAATTCGAAGTCCTTCCTTCGATTCGTTCCCTCCAAGAATTGGTTTACGAGGAAGTCAACAATATTCTTACGTTGAGCGGAATTGGACTCCCGCAAAATCCTTTGCGCCACCTCCAAACTGGGGTGTTTGTGTCTGAATAATTCCCGTATCCATCTCATTTTTTCCTTATAGGTATGCTTACGGGGAATTTTTTCAGCTACGTAGGTGAGCCAAATGAGCTGTTCATCCGATGTATTGGATAATAGGGAAAGCGCGGCCGAGGTGAACTTCTCGATGGAAAGCTTCTTGATGTGATAGAGTAAACTCAAGTCGCCCTTCATCATTTCAAAAACCCATAAAGACGTATATCAATAAGGGAAGTATAAAGCAAGACCTTTTACCTTAATGACGATAGGGGGTTAGTAATTTTCGCCTATAATGGTTCTGGTTTTTAAAATGGCGGTGGGCCTTTCGTACAGCCGGCCAGAGTCCTATGTTCATGGGCCCGAATATGATGAGGCTCCTCGTCAGTGCGAAGGGGTTGAAGATCCTCTTCACCATGGACGGTAAGGAGTAGAACTCCCGGTTCACCTTCCAAAACCCCTTTTGAAGCTGATCGACCGTCATCCGTCGAGGCCTGAAAACCACGGTAGCCATATCGTATTTGCTCCAATCCTCGGTGAGTATTCTCCCCTCCTCCTTCAGCCTCCGATACACTCTCGTTCCCGGAAAGGGCGTGAGAACCGGCAAGAAGGCTCCCTCGATGTGGTTTCGTTCCGAGAAGTCGAGAAACTGATCGAAGACATGAGGCTCATCGTAGTCATAACCGAAGACGAACGAGGCGTAAACTCCGATGCCGTTTTCGTGGAGCCTTCGAATCCCGTCCTCGTACTCTTCGATTCTGTTGATTCCCTTCCCCATTACCCTGAGATTATCGTGGGTGAGGCTCTCAAAGCCGATGAACATCCCGTGACAGCCAGCCTCGGCCATCAAACGAACGAACTCTGCGTCTCGGGCGATGCTCATGGGTCCCTGGCTCACCCATCTCAACCGGTGATGGGAAAGCATGGTCAGCAGCTCCCGGGCATAGCGTATATTTCCGACCAGGTTATCGTCCACGAAGAAGATGTAGGCCTTGGACCTCTCCAAGGCATCGATCTCCTCCACTATCCGCTCGATGGGCCTCGTCCTATAGCTCCCTCCATACATGGCCGTCACCGAGCAGAATTCGCAGTCATAGGGGCAACCCCGGCTTGTCTGGATCAGATTTTGGAAGAAGTATCCCTTCTTATCCAGGCGGTCCCTGCGGGGCAGGGGAAGCCGGCTCAAATCGGTCCTCCTCTCCTGTTTATAGAAGGGCTTCAATGCGTTTCTCTGAACATCCTCGAGGATGTCAACCCAAATCTCATCAGCTTCCCCTATTACCACGCTATCGCAATGAGCCTTGGCCTCCTCGGGAAGCCACGTTGGGTGTATTCCTCCCATGACGACTGGCACACCTCTCCGGCGAAATTTCCCCGCGATCACATACCCCCTGGGCGCCAAAGGGGTCATTGCGGTGATGCCCACCAGATCTACCTCTTCCGCGAAATCTATGGGGGTTAGGCTC
>CAYFXP010000515.1:0-2696 GCA_964346935.1 uncultured Syntrophobacterales bacterium | reverse complement strand
ACTGATCAATCCCAATAATCCCCTGAACGCGGCCAACATCCCCTTTCTTCAGAAGGGCCTCTTCAATTCCCTAACAGCGAAGGCCTATTCCCCACCGCTCAATTTGTGCATGATCGCGGCCTACACGCCGAGGGACGTCGAGGTCTCCATTACGGATGAAGGCGTGAACCCCATCGATTTCGATAAGAAAGTCGATCTGGTGGGCATTACGTGCCTCACCACCACCGCCCCCCGGGCTTACGGGATCGCCGATGCCTTCAGGGAACGCGGGGTGAAGGTGGTGATGGGAGGAATTCACGTCTCAACCCTCCCCGATGAAGCGTTGCAGCACTGCGATTCTGTGGTCATTGGCGAAGCGGAGGGCCTGTGGGAGGAGTTGATCGGAGATTTCAGGCGGGGGAAGCTCAAAAGGAGGTATCGAAACGGGACCTTTGTCGATTTGAGGCGTCTCCCCGTGCCGAGGAGGGATCTGCTCAATCCAAAGGACTATGTGACCGTCAACACTGTTCAGACTACTCGGGGATGTCCCTTCAATTGCAGTTTCTGTTCGGTAAAGCTATTCAATGGGGGCAGATATCGTTTCAGGCCCGTTGAAGACGTAGTGGAGGAGATCAAAACGCTGCCTTCAAGAAATGTCTTCTTCGTAGACGATACCATCCTGAGCCAGAGGGAGAGGACCAAGCGACTGTTGAAGGCCCTCATTCCCCTGAAGGTTCGTTGGGGGAGTCAATCAACGATCCTCATCGCTCAGGACGACGAGCTCTTGGAATTGGCGGCGGAGAGCGGATGTTTGGGGTTTGCCATAGGCCTTGAATCCTTCTCGCCGACTACCTTGGATGAAATGGGGAAGGATTTCAACAAGCCCGAATACTTCAACAAACTCATCAGGAAGATAAAAAGCTATGGGATGATCGTCTGGGGTTCCTTTGTCATGGGATTCGATCGCGATGACGAAAAGAGCATTCGTCACACCATTGAAATGGCGAGCAACTCCAAGCTCGACTTCGCGTGCTTCAATTTTCTTACTCCGCTACCCGGAACGGAGGTATACAACCAGTTAGTCGGGGAGGAGAGGCTGACCAATCAGAACTGGGCGGACTACAACATGGCAAACCTCGTCTTCATGCCGATGAAGATGTCAGGGGAGGCCCTTGAGCGGGAGATGAGGAATGCTTGGCTCGACTTCTATTCCCTGAAGGCCATCTGTAAGAGGCTGGGGTTTCGATGGAAGAAATTCCACCCCTTCATCTGGCTCATCAATCTGGCCCTTTTCTACTACACGCACAAGAAAATCAAGCGGATTAAATCCCCGGCCTAAAACTGTCAGTCGGGTCGGGTTCGATGCGGACTACCTCACCAACTTCTTGTAAATCCAGCCCTCCACGCCATTTGAGAGTCTCACGTTTAACCAGGACCCCGATTGGTCCAAGAGCTCCAGCTCATCGCCCTCCGCTACCGTCGTGATGACCTTGTTTTTCATGCCCGGTCCGCTTCTAATGTTTACCACTGAAGCTATGACAGAGACTATCTGGGGCGAAGGGGTGACAGGCTCAGGAGCCGATTCTACCTTTTCAGGGGCGGGTGGTGAGACCGGTTTGACGACTTCAACTTCTTGCGTTTCATCCTTGGCGGGCTCCTCTTTCTTTCCGAATTTCTCCGTCAAGCCGCAGCTGAAGGTAAATGCGATCAACGTTACCATGATAATGGTCTTGAACTTCATCTTTTCCTCCACGTTCGTTTAATCTTGATCCCTTCCATTTCCTGGTTTCCTTATGCATCCATAAGCATCCCTCCTTTGCGGGTTTTCTCCTTTTCGTGGGGATTAGCACAATCGGTGCCAAAGTAAGAGCTTGATAAAACGTGGTAAAAGGCGGGTAAATCCCGATAATGAGCCTCGAATGAACATGTGAAGCATGCTGCGATGGAAAAAAATTACACATCGATATGAAATAATTTCACAAAAGGGGTTCTCTCGGGAGGTGGCATCGCTGTATAATTTCGTACCAAGTGACTGTTGAAGGTCCTTAAGGGGGAAATTCTTATGGAAAAGAGATACGTAGTGGAGATGGGAATGGGGATAGATCAGCACGGCCACAGGGGAGATCCCACGAGCGCCGCGGTAAAAGCCATAAATAATGCCATATCGAATATCTGCCTCTGCGGCATCTCGGAGATATTGAATCTCCGGGATGCCGGGGAGATGATCGTGGATGTACTCATTGGAACCCCTTTCCCCGAAAAACTCGATGAGGGGAAGGTGCTGGAGGCGATCCCCTTTGGAAAAAAGCGCTTGAAGGCGGTTGAAGGGGGGTTGATAGCCCGAGGAGTGCAGGTCAAGTCCATGGGGGATGATTCCGCAGATATCTTGGTCGTCAACGCCGCCGTCACTGTTTCATTCGACGTGTGAGAGGCCAAAATCCACCGTCTAATCTAGGTATCAAGGGACTGCCAAATACCCTTTCGCTCTCGAAAAAGAATTTTTGATCATTTTAAAGTTCGCTTCACTGCAAACCCAAAACTCGCCCTACGGGCTCAAACAATGGCTTTGTGGCCGTTTTGCTTCACTAAGAATGATGGTCTCGTAAAAAGTCATTTTTGCTAACTATTTGAAATAATTTGAATTCTTATCATTTTTGGCTGGCTTTTCACCCTGTATTATGCTAAAAAGTTAGCACCGTATCAATCTCTTACAGGTG
>CAYFXP010000514.1:0-7667 GCA_964346935.1 uncultured Syntrophobacterales bacterium | reverse complement strand
GAGGTGGAGGCTTTTCTCGGCAAGAATAGCTCGTTCGAGGGGAAGATGGGCTTTGAGGGGATGGCAAGGCTTGATGGTAAGTTTGAGGGGGAAATCTTCTCCGGGGATATGCTCATCATCGGTGAGACCGCAACCGTCAATGCGGAAATCAACGTCACCACCCTCGTTATCGACGGGAAGGTCAGTGGAAACGTTTCTGCATCCGGCACGATTGAGATTCATTCCACTGGTAAGTTGGATGGAAACATTACGACCCCAATCATTGTGATCGAAGAGGGCGGGCTTTTCGACGGAACCTGTAAAATGGGAAAGGAGGCCGAGGCCAAGAGAAAAGTCACCCCCATTAAGGATAAAGAGGTTGAAAAGGAAATCGAGGTTGAAGAGGAAGAGGAGGTCGAGGAACAAAAAGTAGCCGATCTTCAAGACGATATCTAAGATTGCCGCTCGGCTGTCCTCAAATACGTTGATTACTAAATTGCCTGTCTTAGGGGAGATGTTCCGCTAGGCCCCACCACCATATCAGCCAGCATAAGTATTAGGTGCCCTGGTGCCTTTTCTCGATTATGAGAATGCTACTTATAAAGGCGACGAGGGCCATCATCGCTGAAAGCACAAAGGCCAGCCGATAACTCCCCGTTTGGTCGAAGATCAATCCCCCCATATAGGCCCAAAAACCTCCACCGAGGTGGTGAACGGTGGTGATAAAACCAGAAATAAGACCGACATGAGAGAACCCGTAGAGCCTCCCTACCAGAGTCGGTGTAAGGGGGGCTGTAATAAGATGGGTAAAGCCGAAAGACAAGGCAAAGATATAGAAAGAGGCCAGATTCTGATATTTCAGGATCAGAAGAAATAACAAGACCCGCAACAGAAAGGTGAGGGCTATAGGGGTCTTATTTCCGATCAGGTCCGAGGTAGGTCCGGCAACCATCACCCCGGCGAGACTCATCAGTCCATACCAGGCCAACATGTTGCCAGCCGTAACAGCTGAAATTCCATAATCGGTAACGAGGGGGATCAAATGGGTTGCCACCAAGAAATCGCCGGACCCACAGATGAACATAATGATCAGAAAGAGCCAGAAGGAACGAGTGCGCATTGCCTCTTCTAAGCCTAAGTCTCGAAGATTCTCGATGGAGGAGATTTGGGCTTCTTCGCCCTTTGTCACCTCTCCCTGACCGAAGGGCTTCAGGCCAAGATTATCTGGATCCGCCTTGATCACAAGTAGGGCCAGGGAGATATTGACTACCAACATGATCAGGCCGATGTAGAAGTATGAAGCCCGCCATCCATAGCGCAAGGCAAAGATGGTAAAGAGGGGAACGAGCGCAAACTGCCCCAGGGAATTGCCGGACAGGGCCAAACTAATGGCAAGGCCGCGCCACTTTTCGAACCATTTGCTCATCAGGGCCGCGATCAAGGGCACGGAGGTTCCGCCTAGCCCAATGGCTGCTAAGATCCCGTAATAGATGAAGAATTGCCAGAGGGAGTCGATGAAAGAGACGAGGACGTATCCCACCGAGAGAAAAATGGTCGAGATTAAAATAACCCATTTGGGGCCATAACGGTCATAAAACCTGCCGACGATTGTGAGCGATAGGGCATAAAGGGTCATATTAAGAAAGAAGGCGAGAGAGATTGCACTTCGATTCCAACCGAATTCTGCAATCATCGGTTTGAACATCACCCCGAAGGAAAATCGCGCACCTGCATTGAAGAAGAGGATAGCAAATGAAGAGGCCAGTACGTACCACCCGTAAAAGAGATTAAGCCGTGGGGATGTTTTCTTGAGGAACGTCATGCTCTTATTTCTTCCTCTCTATTTTTAGAGATACCGTATTATAACGGTCGGGACACTCTACCTCGATCATGTCCTTATCCCACCAAGGGTACTTCCCGCCAAACTGCATTACTGAGAGGTATGGGAAGATATCGTGGTAGAAGAAACCACAAAGACCGCCGGAATGATAACAGTTCAATTCGAACTGCTGACCCATAGTATGGTTAGCGTTGCAGGTGCCCTCCAAGCCGGTGACGGTAGCAATAAACTTGGCTTCGGTATGTTTTTCCTCTTTCATATTGATCCCTCCTTCGATTGAGTATTATTTCGGCTAACCATACTACAATCGGTTTTGAAGGGAAAGCGGAAGATAAAAGGAGGGAAATTTGGGCGCTGTTTTCGGCTTTTCAGTTTTAGATGCTATTCTATGATGGGTTGATCCAGCCGAGAAAGCTGGGGCTCTGGAGATTTCTGGCCCAAGGTCCCATTATTCCATTGGACCAAGCCTTTCCACGCCACATCGTAGGCGTTTCCCGCGCTCCAGAAAAGCCACCCCCTAGCCTCCGAGTAGCTCAAAGCCAGGAGTTCCTCAACAATATACTCCTCGCTGAAGGTACTTGTCCCCAATGGAAAAGCCTGAACCCAGGGTCGAAGGGTCACCTCCATGTCCCTGAGAACTACGGAGAATTTCTCGCACGCCTCCGAGACAATGAAAAAGGGATGATCCCCTGGATTGGCAATTGACTCAAAGGGGCCGTAGAAATGGGAAGGATAGATCATGGGGCTGATCACATCGCAATGTTGTGCCAGGTGCTCTATTTTTTGACCGGTCATCCGAACATCTTCCGGGCGGCCCCATCCCATGACCCCAAAAACGTCGATGGACAAGAGCACTCTATAGGGGGCTAACTCCTGGCGCGCCTGAGCGAGAAAGGCAGTAATGACCTGGTGTTTGGGGATCTTTTCCCCATCGAAGCTGTATCCTGCATCCCGGGTATTGCCCATGGTGGGGAAACGGATGTAGTCAAATTGAATTTCATCTACCCCCATTTCCGCCAATTCCATGGCAATGGCGAGGTTATACCTCTGGACGGCCGGGTTGGAGGGGTCAACCCATGCCCGTTTTCCGTTTTCCGTCCACGGCTCGCCGGTTGTAATGGAGCGAACGGCCAGATGGGGCCTATTTACCGCCAGGAGGGGATCGTAGAAGAGAACGAGGCGGACTCCAATGTGGACTCCTCTCTTGTGCAGGTGGTGGAATAGCCTGGCCGGATCTTTAATGGTGGCATGGGCCGTTGCCCCGATTTCTCTGGCCAGCTTTACCCTTGATGGATATGAGAGCTCCCCCGACATATCCTTCCCATCCAAAATGACTGTGTTGCCCCCGAGGGCGATGAGCCTATCGAGTAGCCGGGTCATCTTCCGACAGCCTAGGGAATATCGGTTGACATAGATCCCCTTGGCCTCGAAGTCTCTCCCCTTGGGAATGGTCTTGGAAATGACGGGAGTTGATCGAACCACGGGAATTAAGAGGCGCTGGTTCGGATGGATCACCGTTCCGTTCAGACCGTTTCGTTGCTGGATTTTTCGCACAAGGTCCATTACTGTATGGGCTTCCGTGAGTGGAAAGTAGAGGCTTGCAATTTTTGAGAGAGACTCCCCGGGTGAAACCCGGTGGAAGAACTCCGCCTCATTTATAGATTCCGTCGCAAAAAGCGTGCATGGGGAGAGGAGAAATACCGCGATGAGAAGTCCTCGAAGACAGAGGCATTTAACGCAAGGGTGGTCTTTTCTCACCATAGTGGCGTGCCAGAATGAACCCGTACTTTAATGGTAGACGTGTACAATCGTCTAGCAATAAGTGTGCCCAAACGTTTACGGAGTTCTGTTTTTTGTCAGCCCTCTTTTTCGAGGTGAGACAAAAGGTCGGGTTCGCCAGGTATCATCAGAAACGGCTTGAGAAGGACCATTCGAACTCTGGGAGGTCTTGTTCATGAGCATTAACTGCGGTATGTTTGGGTCGGGATAGCACGGTCAGAGGGGGACAAAATGGAGATGGCCAAAAAGATAGCTGTACTGGGTGGCGGTAACGGGGCTCATGCCATGGCAGCCGACCTCACTCTCAAGGGGTTTGAGGCAAGAATATGCGAGGCTCCCGAGTTTGAGAGTTCCTTTCGCACTACGTTGGAGCAGCAGGGGATAAAGTTGATTGACGCGTGGGGGGAGGAAAAATTTGTTCGTATCTCCCGGGCAACCACGGATTTCGGGGAGGCCGTTGAAGGCGTGAATTACATCATGATGGCCATTCCGGCTATGGGGCACGAGCGCTTCTTCAGCGGTGTCATGCCGTATCTCCGAGACGGCCAGACCATCGTTAGCTGGCCGGGGAACTGCTCAGCGCTCCGCTTTGCAACTATGCTCCGTGAGAGGGGATTTCGTAAAAAGGTCACCCTCGCAGAGGGCCATACCCTCCCCTGGGGGTGTCGAATGGAGGAACCGGGCAAGGTGAGGATATTCGTCGACGCCTGGAAGCTCCTGGTTGCGGCCCTTCCGGCGAGCGAAACGGGGCGAGTCCTGGGTGATCTCAAGGCTATGTACCCAGTGGCGGCCGGAGAGAATGTCATGGCTACCTCGGTGAACAATTTGAACCCCATTGTTCACCCGATAGGCTGCGTGCTCAACACAGGCTGGATTGACACCCTGGGGAAGGGTTTCTATTTCTACGGTCATGGCACAACGATGTCCGTCGCACGGGCGATTAGAGCTGTCTACGAGGAGGTGAAGGGGGTGGCCGAGGCCATGGACGTGAAGATGCTCGAATATCCCGAAGAGGCATTCTGGTGCAAGAGCACCATCATGTCGTACTACTTTAAGGCCCCCTTTGACAAGGAGGGGTTGGTAGCTCGCATATCCGGCCCTTCCTCAATGAAGGCCCGGTACGTCACGGAGGATGTTCCTTACGGGCTCGTGCCGATAGCCCTCCTAGCACGCCAACTTGGCGTAGCCACTCCGATCATCAATGCGGCAATCGATATAACCTCCGTGGTGAATCAGACGAATTACTGGGAAGAGGGGAGGTCGTTGGAGGAATTGGGAGTAGCCGGACTGGAACGGGTTCAGTTGAAGCGGGTCCTGGAGTACGGATTCGAATAAGCCCACCCCCATGGCTTGGTTGTGTTTGCTCTATGTGGGCATATTAGCGAATGCCGTGGCCCACGTGTTTTGGATCACGGGTATCTCCAAGATTGGACCCACCAGGACGAACATGTATCAGACCTTCGTTCCCTTGGTGGCCATCTTCTTCGCCGTCATGTTCTTGGGGGAAAGCCTCCTTTGGGCCCAGATTATCGGGGCGGTTTTGGTCCTTGGAGGGGTGTATTTGACTCGTTTCGCGTAAAAGGAGGAAGGGGAGGATTCTTTCGATAAATAAGGGAAAGAGAAGAGCGGCAGAGGCCGCCCTCAATTAGTCCCATCGACCTCAATGGGTGGCGAGGTATTGCTTCATTTCCTCGGAGTCGGCAACCATGGTATCCTCCCCCTCCTCCCAGTCTGCCGGGCAAACCTGTCCCTCGTGCGTCGTGACGAATTGAAAGGCCTTGAGAACTCGCTTGGCCTCGTTTACCGAGCGGCCAACGGAGAGGTTGTTTATCGTGGTGTGCATGATAATGCCGTCCGGATTAATGAGGAAAAGCCCTCGCAGGGCAACGCCCTCCTCCTCCATGAGGATACCGTAATCTCGCGCGGTCTGCTTATTTATGTCCGATAAGAGCGGATAGTTGAGGCTTCCGCCCAGTCCTCCCTCCTCGCGTTTCGTGTCTACCCAGGCCTTATGGACGTACTTCGAGTCCACAGAAATGCCGAAGATCTGGCAGTTTAGTTTGGCGAGTTCATCCGCGGAGTCCGAGAAGTTGAGCACCTCTGTAGGGCAGACAAAGGTGAAATCGAGGGGATAAAAGAGCAAGATGACCCATTTCCCCGTGTAATCCGATAGCTTGTACTTTCCAAATGAGCCATTGAAGTAGCCCTCGAGCTCGAAGTCCGGTGCGGGTTTTGCGACTAAACACATGGTTACACCTCCTGCATTTGAGTTTCCGTATTTTCGATGGTAATAGAATATGGGATCTCCCCATGTAATTAAATAAAATGAGTTTCCCTTATCAATTTCAAGCCAATCACCATATGAATTTTGGTGGATTTTCGGAGGTTACTCCTGCACCTGACCGTAAGGGGATGGACAAGGGGCAGGTAGGAAGGGTAAACTAGCGCTCCAGGCTAGACCATACGCTTGGGGAGATGAGGCATGGACTTTATCTATTATGGATTCGGTGGCGGACTGAAGAATGTCTGGTATTGATTTGAAAATTCAATGAACAGTTTCTACTTGAATTGAAACGCAAATCAATCGAGCGCGCTTCGTGGCACGCTGTATAAGTCGAAGAATGGAGAAGACCGTGGGACGATGGGTGCAGACTCAAGCAGTCTCGCAGTGCTGCGGTTACGCGGTGTTGCAGTTGGAAGGGGGGAAAAGATCAAATCTCTTCCATGAACTTCTTCACTTGATAGTCCCACTCACGGGTTTCTAGGTCCACATCCGTTCGGTCCGGCTCGCAACGAGCTGCCGAAACGGTCACATGTCCCCCTCCGCCCTCGAAGCTCAAACAGCATTCAGTTCGCTCGCCTACCGTGAGGCCCAGCTCGGTCTCGAAAAAATCCGCGGCCCGCCGAAGGACCTCGTCGGGTTGCAATTTGGATTCCTTACTATATCGTGCCATGATGAATCCCCCTCATTGTGTTTTGAATGCTTCCAGAACTGCATCGGTCTTCATCGGGAGGCCACGCACGCGTAAACCAGTCGCGGCAAAGACCGCATTTGCCACGGCGGGGGCGACCGGGGGTACTCCGTGCTCACCAATTCATCCCAGCTTGGCATTGGTCTTTCCGGTGTGAACTTCGACTTCCGGGGTTTTGCTCAATACGAGGACCCCATAGTTGAGGAAACTCCCGTTAGAGATCATTATATGTATTCGGAGAGAAAGATGCCATATTGAATTTTGAGGGTCAATTCATCTATTTTAATTGGTGAGGACAAACCAGCCTTGTAAAACCCACGCAGTCCAAAAGAGGATGAAGATGAGACGATATCGGAGTTACTTGATTCCCCTTTTCCTTGTTTTCCTGCTGGCGTGTTCAGCGCTTTCGCCAAGACAGGTCCCCTTTCTGTTTGAGAGACCGCAGGAGTGCCAGGAATTTCTCAATAAGCTCGATCAGAAGGTAACGGAGGCCGATGCAAGGGATGCCTCAAATTTCCCCATTTCAGGTTTCCCCTACCTTCGAACAAGTCGTTTTCTTGCATCCTTAGGGACCGATGCCAAGGACGGCGAGGCGGGAGAACAATGGGTTCGGTGGATGCAACAGTTAGACCTCGAGTCCAGGTGGAAGGAGATTCGCAACCTGCCGGATGAGGCGATCCTCTCACTGGCGTCAAAAAAAAATGGCCGGGCGGACCGCGAGGGATTATTTGCCCGGGTGAAATCCTTTTCTCATAGGCTTCTGGCGTATGATATGGGGCGACCGGATTTCTATGAAACCCTTCATCCCCTTGTGGGAGTGGCGGATGAATATTCCTTTTCGAGGAGGGCCATAGGGCTCTACCCGTTGTTTTCGATTGCGGTGACGATAGCCACGAAGAGCTCTCGGGGTAAGTTCAAATCTTGGTACGATATGGACTTGGAAGAGCTCCCCATGGAGGGAGAGGTCCTTGGCTTTGGCCCGTCTCAGGGGGTTCCCCTTCGGGAAAGAGAGCTTCAGGGGCTGCTCGAGAACTCCCGGAAAAACCCCTTGAGCGTGCCTTTGCCGAGCGAGGAAGATGAGAAAAGGATTGTTGCGC
>CAYFXP010000513.1:0-3249 GCA_964346935.1 uncultured Syntrophobacterales bacterium | reverse complement strand
ACTATAGGCGTTCTGGAGGCAATCAACAAGTTGGGCGGGGGGAGCTTTTCAGAGGATGATTTAAGCATTTTTCACTCTCTGGCGGATCAGGTCGCCGTTGCCTTGGATAATGCTCGGCTTCTGGCGGAGATCGAGGGATTGTTCTTTCAAACAGCGGAGTCATTGGCCGATGCCATCGAAAAGAGGGACACCTATACCGGGGGACATACCAAACGCGTGACGGAGTATTCCATAGCCATGGGGGAGGAACTCAACCTGGAACCGGACGAGATGCGCTGGCTGAAGTTGGCTGCTATCCTCCACGATATCGGCAAGATTGGGGTTGAAGATGTGATCCTGAGGAAGGAGGATAAATTAACCGAGGAGGAATACGGCCAAATGAAGAAACACACCCTCATGGGTGCTGAGATCATCGGACACATCAAGCAGCTCCATGGGATTATCCCGGGGTTAAAATATCATCATGAAAAGCTCGACGGCAAGGGATACCCTGAAGGCCTTGCCAACGGCAGTATCCCCCTCATCGCGAAGATCGTGGCGGTTGCCGATACCTTTGATGCGATGACCTCGGATAGGCCCTATCGAAAGGCGTTGAGAAAGAAAGAGGCCTTCAACGAACTTCGAAGATGCGTCGGGACCCAATTGGATCGGGAACTCGTGGACTCCTTCATCAAGGCCTGTGAGGCTGGAAAGTTTTAATATCCCGACCTTTCTCCCCCGGGCTCAAACCGTAAACAGAACAGGGCCATCACCATCATCATTAAGGAAGAAGAATGACGAAGGAATGGGGTCCTTTTGCGGAACCGATACGGATCCCCATCGAGGATAGCATAGATCTCCATAGTTTTTCCCCGAAGGAGATCCCTTCCCTTCTGGGGGAATACCTGCAGGAGTGCATCAAGGCAGGCATTTACGAGGTGAGGATCATCCATGGAAAGGGGACGGGGCGGCAGCGGAAAATGGTACATTCCTTTCTCGAAAAATCCTCCCTCGTCGAGTCATTCCACTTGGGCCCTCCGACAGCTGGCAGCTGGGGAGCCACCATCGCCCTCCTGCGCAGGAGATGAAGTTCTTTCTGGATTTTCGTGAGGCGATCCCCTTGCCCCTTGACTTTCTTTTCTCGATGTATTTAATTCATTAGGCGAATAGCATTACTCAAGGAACTGCCGGGTTGGTTGGTGACCCGGCGGCCTGAACTGCCTGAAATTCAGTCTGAGGAAATTGGGATAGAGAATCCACCATTAGGTGGTTTTTTTATTTGTGAATATGATGGAACACCCAAGAACAACTGATATAAAGGTAATCTTTGGCCTCTTCCTCGTTCATTTTATTGGCGATTTCTACGTCTCTTTTATCAGTCCTCTTCTCCCCGTGTTTGTCGAAAAGTTTTCCCTCACATTGACACAGGTCGGACTAATGGCAGGGATAAGCCGCCTTCTGGCCTTTATTGTCCAGCCTCCAGTAGGATACCTTGCCGATCATTACCGAACGCGTTTCTTTGTCCTCGGCGGCCCGCTGCTGGCCATTGTCTTTATTCCCCTTGTTGGTATAGCCCCTGCTTTTTTGGCATTGCTTCTTTTTATATCCCTGGGGTCCATAGGTTCGTCCATGTTTCACCCGACGGTTGCCGGCATGGTCTCGACATATTCAGGCCGACATTTCGGTTTTTCCATGTCAATTTTCAACATGGGCGGGACCCTTGCTTTTGCGGCAGGCCCCCTCTTTATCACGTATTGTGTGAGTTGCTATGGCCTACAGACAACCCCATATACAATGATCTTTGGCTTAGCGGTGATGGTTTTTCTGTTCAAAATCATACCTCTCCCCCAAGGGGAGGGATTGAAGAGCCTCGGTTTTGCTAGTTCCCTTTCCGCGGTACTGGGACCAGTCTGGAAATCGATCGTGTTAATCTGGATAGTGATGGTTTTGCGAACCTTTGTTGCGCAGTCTTTCATGATCTTTGTTCCCGTGTTGTATGCGAAAGAGGGTTATTCCCTCGTCTCCATTGGCACCATGGTATCTCTGTTTACTGTAGCGGGTGCAATGAGCGGACTAATCGCCGGTCACTTATCGGATAAAATTGGGTACAAACCAATTCTCTATTCCACCTTTGGTCTGACGACACCCAGCCTTTACCTGGTGCTCTATCTTTCGGGCAACTGGATCTATTTCGGCATCTTCTGGGCGGGTTTTTTTGCCATGGCGACTCTGCCACTCGGAGTGGCCATGGCTCAGGAATTGGCTCCACGGGGACGGTCTATGGTTTCAAGTCTCATGATGGGTTTGGTTTTTGGAACGGGGGGAATGATGACTCCTGTGACGGGAATGCTGGCGGACGTTTATTCGATCCGAGCGGTTCTTTCCTTCTTGGCGATAATACCTTTCCTGACAATGAGCCTTATCTTCTTACTACCCGAGAAGAAATTGAAATACCGGCAAACTGCTGTGGTCTGAGGGTCTTTATTTTATTCTAAGATCTCCATGAACCCTCGCACGTGACCACGCATACACCCACGCCTCTTATACCATCCTCACTCCCGCTGGATGAAACCACCCTCATATCAATAAATTGGGTATTATGTCTCCGGAATTACCAACCTATCTGATTTAAGATGGATTTGAGGGATTTTACCGAGGTCCCATCCCCATGATTTGCATCAGGAATCATTCCCTAATCCCCTTCCCATCTAAATAAACTCACCTTCGAATCCAATCCCACATAGACTCTGTAATCAAGTTTGAGTATATTATAAAAAGGGGTCGGGGATATCTGATCCCCGGAACAAAATTTGCAAACGATTCCAGAGGTACCTCCCACCTGCCAAGAGAGAGGAGAAAGCGGTATGCTCTATTACACTATTGCGATTGATGACCAGACTTGGGAGATGCTCGAAAAGATCTGTAAGATTAAAGACCTCACACCTGATCAGCTGATAAAACAGGGCATAGAGAAAGTAGTTGAAAAAGAATATCTCGACACCATTTAGGATGTCGGATGATTATGGAGTCAATGCTATTCAGCCCGGAACTACACGAAAATTCAACATCTATCTGTAAATAAAATCCTCTTTACATCCTCTCACAGAATGGCTTCTTGTGTTTTTTCCTTGATTTTTCCACTCCAACATGGTTAAATCGGCGGCGTAAGTTGTAAGGGGTTTTTCAAGTATCGTAAAGAAGAACTTAGATATCATTCTATTGTGCGGCTTTATGATAGACCTGAAAGCCGTTACAACTTACCTGAAAATT
>CAYFXP010000512.1:0-3883 GCA_964346935.1 uncultured Syntrophobacterales bacterium | reverse complement strand
TTCATTATTGGGATGGCCAGCCCTTCCTCGTAGACGGAGGTTGCGTCTGCACCGAAAATGCGGCCACCAATGTCCATAACGTGACAGGTATTGGCAAAGAGCCCTACGGCCCGCCCCCGGTGGAAGACGGGCGTGACCACGGTTAAATCGTGATGATGGCCGGAGGCAAGCCAGGGATCATTGGTAACGAGCGTGTCCCCCTCTTGCAGGGTATCCATTGGGTACTCGCGCAGGAAATGGCGCACGCACGTTGCCATGGTGTTGATGTGGCCAGGGGTGCCCGTTACCGCTTGCGCGAGCATGTTTCCCTGTTCGTCGAAGACGCCTGCGGAGAGATCGCCGGCTTCGCGGACCACGGTGGTGAAGCTCGCGTGCATGAGTGCCGCGGCCTGTTCGTTGGTGATGGAGATGAGACGGTTCCAGAGAACTTCGAGGGTGATAGGGTCAAAGTCTTTCTGGGTCATAGCGATACCTACGGGATTCCTTAAAGCGATAAAGGAGAGCGTCTTTGGCGGAAGGCGGGCAATTGCTGCTTCGAAATCACCCCAGGGAAACCACCACGTTGCCCAGCTCATCCACCCATGCCCGTCCCGGCCCGTTCATGACGAGCGTGCTCTCCCTCTCCTCTACGATGGCCGGTCCCTCTATCTCAGCCCCGACGCGCAGGCGGTAACGGTCGTAGACCGGCACTTCCTTATATTTGCCCACCACCGGAAGGTAGGCGGGACGTTTGCCCTTCAAAGCCTTGGCGAGGCTCAGGCCAGTGGGCCACCACGATCCCCCGGGGATCTCCGGACGGAGGCCCGTAGCGGTAAGCCGCCAGTTGACGGACTCGATAGGTATTTCTGGGCACAAGCGCTGGTATACGCCCTCGTATTCCTTTTCGAACGCGCGGCGAAACTCTTCCAAGCTCTCCTGACCATATTCCCCGCCGGGAAGCGACACACTGATCTCGAAGCCCTGTCCCACATATCGCATGTCCGCCGAGCGTATGAATTGCATGTCTTCCGAGGGCACGCCTGCATCCACGAGGAGTTCCCGGCCCTTCGACTCCATCTCGGCATAGATGGAATTCAGGCGTCCCCATTGAAGCTCTTTCAGGCGTGTAATATAGCTGCGGCTCAAATCGAAGGCCATGGGGGCGAAGAGAAACCCGAAAGCGGAGCAGACGCCAGCCCCTGGAGGCACAATGATGGTCTGAAGCCGTAGTTTCTCGGCAACCTGATATGCGTGCACTGGTCCCGCACCGCCAAAGGCCACGAGCGAGAAACGCCGTGGGTCGATTCCCTTTTCCACGGCATGGATTCGAGCGGCGTTGGCCATGTTCTCGTTTACCACCTCGTGTACTCCCCAGGCAGCGCGATCCACGCTGAGGTTAAGCGGTCGGGCGATTTTTTCCGCCAAGGCGGCCTGAGCGAGATCCGGGTTTAGCTTTATCTCGCCGCCCAAGAAGAAATTGGGGTCCAGGTAGCCAAGGATTAGATCTGCGTCAGTCACCGTGGGGTCTTTTCCGCCCTGGCCGTAACAGGCGGGTCCCGGGTCGGCCCCCGCGCTCTCGGGGCCTACTTTGAGGAGGCCGAGGGTGCCCACGGATGCAATGCTGCCGCCGCCGGCGCCGATCTCAATCATCTCGATGACCGGGATCTTGACGGGCAGGCCGCTCCCTTTCTTGAAGCGATAGACCCGACCGATTTCAAACTCGTTGACCCTTACGGGGTCTCCGTTTTGGACGATGCACGTCTTTGCAGTGGTGCCGCCCATGTCGAAGGAGATGACGTTGTTTTGCCCCGTCTGCTTGCCTACCCAGGCGGCCGCCAGAGCGCCTCCCGCAGGCCCTGATTCCACCAGGCGGATGGGGTATTCGGTCGCGGTCTGGGGAGTGGCGATACCCCCTGTAGAGAGCATGATGTAAAGCCGGCCCCCGAGTTCGAGTTCAACGAGACCCTGTTCCAGTTCTTCCATGTATCGGCGGACGGGGGGCATGGTGTATGCGTTGGCTACGGTGGTGGACGTCCGCTCGTACTCCCGCACCTCGGGCACAAGTTCCGAGGAGATGGATACGGGAAACCCTGGGCGCGCAGCCAGTATTAGGTCGCGGAGCATCCGTTCATGGACGGGGTTTCGAAAGGAATGAAGAAGGCATATTGCGGCCGATTCCACGCCGAGTGATAGGAGTTCTTCCACCGCCCGCTCTGCTTCCTCTCTAGTGAGAGGGATCAGGACTCGGCCGTCATTATCCAGTCGTTCGGTCACCTCAAGTCGTCGTCGCCGGGGACACAGGGGCTTAGGTAGCTCGAGGAATATATCGTATATGTCGTAGCGCATCTCCCGACCTATCTCCAGAGCGTCGCGGAAGCCATGGGTGGTCAAAAGGCCCGTTGTAGCTCCCTTACGTTCGATTACCAGGTTGGTTACCAGTGTGGTGCCGTGGATGGCCTTGTCCACATCGCGGGCGGCAATGCCATCGCGCCCCAGCATCTCCCGAATGACCTCGATGACCGCCTGGGCGGGGTTGGCAGTGGAGGTCAAACGCTTGCCCACCGAGAAGCTGCCGGAGTCCGGATGGAGGATTACCACATCGGTAAACGTGCCACCTATATCGATGCCGACCTGGTATTTGGCAGGCACTGCGGTCCTCTCCGTTTTCTCTCTCCTTGTTTACCGTGGCAAACAGATAACCCGGCGAGTCCGGCCGTGTCAATAGGCTATTACCACGAAGCTTCGTGGAAGGGCGATCCTCCCAGTGAACTCAGTGCCTTAAATGGTGGGGAAAGAAGAGGTAAACATAAGATTTACTGGATTTGAAGGGAGCTAATTGTATAAAATTGTCAAATCGCTACTGCATTGAGAGGAAAGAATGACGGTTCAAACTGAAAGGGCGCCCGAGAGGTATCGCTGGGTAATACTGGGGGTACTCTGGATTACATATATCGTGGTTTTCCTGAATCGACTCAGCGTAGGTCCACTTGGCCCCTTTTTTAAGGAGGATCTGGGCATAACGAGTACCCAAGTGGGATTGGTCATGTCGGCTGCCGGCTTTGGCTACATGTTGAGCATATTTCCAATAGGGTGGGTGGTTGACAAGATCGGCGCCCGTTGGCCGATCGTAATGGGCGAATTGATCGCTGGCACGTGTATGATAGTCCTGTTCTTTGCTCCGTCGTATATGTGGCTATTGATATTCATGTTCATAACGGGATTGGGGTGCGGCTTTCTCCTACCGTCAACCACCCAAGGCGTTGTAGCTTGGTTTCCCCTCCGCGAGAGGGCAACGATCATGGGCTTAAAACAAACAGCCGTCAATATAGGGGGCATCATCAGTGCTTCAACATTGCCAGCTATTGCCCTTGCCCTCGGCTGGCGCTTTTGTTTCCTGTTCCTCGGCCTGATAGCCATTGCCATAGGGGGGGCGGCGTATTTCCTCTACAGAGAGCCGCCACCTGGTTCATCCACGTTCATGGATTCCGAAACCCCGGATACGGCTGTACCGCTTCTCGAAATCCTCAAGAGCCGAGACATCTGGCTGATTGCCTTGTGCGGCCTCTGTTTAGCCTGGGTTGAGATGGCGGTGATAGCCCATCTCGTCCTCTACCTCACGGAAGTGCTGCTCTTCGGTGTTGTTGCTGCTGGGGGGATGTTAGCCATGACCGAGGCTGCCGGGGCCATTGCCAGACCTGGAAGTGGCTTCCTGAGTGACCGGGTCTTTGGTGGCAAGAGGAAACCGGTTTTCATGCTGATGGGCGGGGCAACATCGGCCATGTGCTTCATCATCGGGCTTTTCGGAGCCGATCTTTCTTGGGGGCTCTATCCGGTGCTCTTTATTTTTGGTGTAAGTGGGGTTGCTTTTGGGGGGCTCTTCCTGACCCTCATGTCGGAGTTTGGC
>CAYFXP010000511.1:0-7348 GCA_964346935.1 uncultured Syntrophobacterales bacterium | reverse complement strand
GGAAGATGAGGAGACTGCTTATATTGCCATGGAGTATATCGAAGGGTATACCCTGGAGAATCTGTTTCAAAAGGGGATTCGGTTCCCGTTGGAGAAGATCATCGATATCATGGACCAGATTTGCGACGGGTTGGATTACACTCATCGGAAGGGGATTGTTCACAGGGATCTCAAACCCTCGAACATCATGCTGATCAAGGGAGGGAGGGTCAAGATTACCGACTTTGGTATCTCCAAGGCCGTTGGAACATCATTATCTCCCCTTACCCAGTCCGGGGCCTTTTTGGGCACCCCCAGCTATATGTCCCCTGAGCAGATCGTGGGAAGTAAGATCAACGGCCGGTCCGATCTCTTCTCCTTGGGGATTATCCTCTATCAACTCCTGACCGGGGAGAAGCCCTTTGCTGGGTATACCATATCCACGCTTCTCTACAACATAGTCAATAAGGACCCGAAACCTCCCAGCCAGATCGATTCCAGCTTACCGTTACATTTTGATGAGGTTCTTGCTAAGGCACTGGCAAAGGATCCGGATAAACGATACCAGACAACCAAGGATTTCCTCGAAGACCTGAAGAGGGTCTATCGGGGTGAGGGCGCGGTGGAAGTATCGGGCATTGAAGCCACCATGACCGCTGCGGAGGGGATTAGAGAGAAGTTTTATCCGGAGCGGAAAAGGTACGGACTCTTGGCTGGGCTGGCGGTTCTCCTTTTGCTTATGGTTCTGGGGGGCTTTTACTGGATGCGTTATAGGATGCCAAAGCCGCCGGAAGGCGAGGGGTTTTCGGAAGTAACGGTGGAAAAAAGGGTGGCTATGCCGGTTGAGAAAGACCCCGCTAGGCCGACTCTTTCGCCCGCAGAGGAGGGAGAAGAAGCCGAAACGATGAGGGCGTTGGGAGCCATCGTGGTAAAGTCCGACCCCCCCGGTGCTTCGGTTTGGCTTGATGGCGAGGAGGTGGGGTCGACTCCCGCGGTGATTGAGGACGTTCCTGTGGGGGAGAAGCACGAGGTTCGGGTGGAGAAGGAGGGGTATGGGACTTGGGTGAGGACAGTGGAGCCGGACTCTAACAGGCCCGTGCCGTTACAGGCGAGATTGGAGAAGCTGGTGGGCACTATTGTTGTGGAATCGACTCCCCCTGGTGCTTCGGTCTTTCTCGATGACAAGGAACTTCGTGATTCAACCCCCCTTGAGATTCCCGATATTTCAGCAGACTATGCCCATAAAATCACGCTCAAAAAGAAGGGATATGAGAGCGCGGTTCAACCCGTAACGCTGAAGCCGGGTGAGAGGAAGGAGGTACAGGTTGCGTTGAGGCCATTGTTCGGGGAAATTCTGGTTATCTCCGAACCGCCGGGCGCCAGGATCTATCTGAACGATAGGGACATGGCCCGAAAAACCCCGACTCGGCTTTCCGACCTTTCCCCGGGTACATATACGCTGAAGCTGAAAAGGGAGGGATATGCGGTTTGGGAAGATGAGGTGGTTGTAAAAGCTTCCCAGCGACTTGATCTACCGGGGGTAACATTAAAAAAGGCGTTTGGGGAGCTAAACCTTCTTGCCTTCCCTTGGGCACACGTTTACTACAAGGGTAAGGAGCTGGGGACTACGCCTCTGGCAAGGATTCGATTTCAGGAGGGTACCCACGAGATCATCCTGAAGAATCCTCCCCTGAAGATTGAGAAACCAATTACCGTGAAAATCGTGGCGGGGAAGGTCACGAAAACGAGCCTAGATCTAACGGAGGGAATAAAGGGGAAACTGAAAATCAAAGTTACCCCGTGGGCCCGTGTGTACGTCGATGGAAACCCTATGGGAATGACGCCCTTAAGACCCCTTGAGCTCACGGTGGGGGAACATATCATCCTGGTGAAGAACGACAAACTGGGAAGGCAGCAGACTTCCAGGATAATCATAAAGTCCAATGAGGTCTATTCCATGGTAGTAGATTTGCTCAAGAAGGAGTAGCCCCCATTATTTAGTCCTCACCAAATCCCCAACCTGGATAGTTACTCGACCCGTGTTCAAGATCCTTGCCTTCGAAACCCTCTCCTCGATCTGTTCAAACACGATTTCGCCCAGGTAGATTTCATTGGTAATGACTTCCTTTGTACGGAGTACGGCGATCTCGGACGCTTGTCCAATGACCAAGCCCTTAAACCCTGGCCTTATTCCGTTTTCGCTCCCCAGGGTAACCGTCACATGATTCTTTGAGACACGGATAATATTGCCCTCGCATTTGATGAAGTTCTTCTCTATCTCCCCGACAATCCTATTGATATCCCGATTGCTGATGGCTAACATCGGCTTATCGGTATAAGGAATCTCGAAATCCATGGAAAACAGAATGTTTCCGCCTTCTGGATAGACCAGCTTAATGTGGCAGAGCAGGGTCTTTCCCATCAAGTTCACATTGATGATGGAACCGAGGAGGATGGAGTCGACCCCGAAGGGATAGTCACCTTCTCTCTCCGTGGCCTTCTTTCCTACCAGGGTGAATCGGTTATTCCTGAATATCGTTTCGCTGATCCGAGTCGAGAGGAGCTCCGCAATTTCTCTGATTTCTTCCCGTCCTGTCTTATCCATGAATTTGGGGATATAGATGCTCATGGAGACGGACCTGGGGAAATATTCCCTTCTCGGCCGAGTAGGAAGCTTCAGGGGGGGGATCCCTTTCAGTTTTTGCGGCTGCCTGAGTTGCATGATGGCCCATTGGACTGAGATTGGATCGGTGGCTCTCTCCTTGGCCAATTGAAATTCCACCTGGGCCCTCTTGGCCATTTCGGCCCTCGTGGAAGCATATATGTAGCCCAAGAGAAGATGGTAGTAGGAATCGTCGCGTTCCGAACGGATATATTCCCTCAGATGGGTGAGCGCTGAGTGCCAATCCTTTGCCAGGGGATCAAGCACGGCCAAATAGTAGTAAGCCTCGTAATGCGATTTTCTCAGACTGATGGCCTTAATGAATCTATATCGTGCCTGCTCGCGGAGCCTTTTCCTCTTGGACAGATAGGGATCCATGGAAGCCCATAGGTAGAGAAATCCAAGGTTTGTGTGGCCGTAGATAAATTTTTCATCTTCGTAAAGTGCCGCTTCATAGAGCTCCCTTGCGCGGTCGAGATAGATATCCTTGAGGGCTTTGTTTTCCTTTCCCGTTTTCAACAATTCCTCGCGATATCGATCAGCGGTCATTGACTTCTCATAGGGACCTTTGTCGTATTTTACCTCAAATTCCTTTGGCTGAGCATTTGCCTTCCCGGCAAGGGTTATTTTCGGTGCCATGAGCAAGGATAGGGAGATAAATAAGATGACAGTTCCATTTTTCATGACGTCCACTCTCTCGTTCGTTGGCTCTTTGTGCATTGGTTACCAGAATCATGGAATTATGTCAAGGATCGGGACGGCTGCGATTTTCTCTGGACAGGGAAGGTCCCTTTATGATAAAAGGGCACCGGATGAAGGAGAACCTCATGGTGGAAATAAACTATCGTAAGGTGATTTTCTTGAGAATTAGCATTGTCCTTTTAATGGCACTCGTTCTCTCCATCGGGGGAGGGGGAAGGGCTGAAACGGCAGATGATATCTTCTCAGACGGGGTGAGGGCCTACGAGAACGGGGAATATCAATTCTGCATTGATAAATTATCCAAGGCCATTCCTTTGTTGAAGGAGGATAGAAAGAGAATTGAGGCTTTCAAGACGATTGCATTTGCCTATATGGCTTTCCCTAAGAGGGAAGAGGCGAGGCGACAATTTTGCAATATCCTCAAGCTGGATCCTACCTTTGAGCTGGACCCCATCATGACTTCTCCGAAAATCCTGGATGTTTTTCGGGAAGCTCAAGAGAAATGTTGGCCCTTTGGGGGAATTGAGGTTCAGGCTATTTCTGGGGATCGGGAGATCATTTCCGGGGCTCAGGTCTACCTCAACGGGAAGTTAATCGGCGACACACCCCTGAAGAGGAAGGACATTGTGCCAGGGGAATATGAGCTCGAAGTCTACAAAGATGGGTTTCGATCTTTTAACGCCAGGGTCTCCATTGAGGAAAGAGTTGTCCTGGGGGTAAAGAGTGTCCTCATCAAGGCGAGGATGCCGACCATAACCTCCATTTCTCACGATGTCACTGCCCCTTTATTGACCGGGGATAGGATAAAGGTGACCTTGAGGGGGGAACCGGGAAAAGAGGCTACCTTCGATCTGGGTCAGGTTAAGAGGAACTTGCCCATGGAGGAGGTTTCCCCAGGAGAATATGTGGGTATCTACAAGGTCGGCGAAGAAGAGCAATTCTCCAACCTAGCCGTTGTTGGACACCTGGAAAGCCTGTATGGGGCTCGGGCATCCATGAAAGCCAGTAGGGCCATTTGCATCAACACGATTTCCCGATCGCAGCTTTTTTGGGGACGCGGAAAGGCCAACATGGAGCAAGGGGAATACGACCTGGCGATCGATAGTCTTTCAAAAGCCCTCTACGAAGATCCGACTTTTGTAGATGCCTACATCCTCTTGGCTAAGGCCTATAGCATGAAGAAGGGGGCCTACCTTGAGTCGGTTAAATACCTCAAGAAAGCCATAGAACTTGACGATGATAACATCGAGGCCTGTAGCCTCCTGGCACAAATTTACATCCAGAATGGAAAATACGAGGATGCGCTACCCGTGGTCAACAAGATCTTAGAGGTCGCTCCCGACACCGGTTTTGCGTATGCCTACCTAGGAGAGATTTTATCTAACAAGGGCGGGTATAGAGAGGGCGTTGAGGCTTTCAGAAATTCGCTGCGGCTGGATCCGACGAACCCGAGGGTCTATTTTCTCCTGGGCAAGGTCTTCGAGCGGCTTGATAGATTGGCCGATGCCGTTTTGGAATACGAAACGGCAGTGGAACTTTCGCCCACCACATACCAATATCGCGATGCGTTGGCCACGTTGTACAGAACTTTGGAACAGGAGATGTCTGCTTCTCAACAGTGGGAGAAATGTTTGGAACTGGTTGATTTGACGGAATTGGAGCGAAAGAAGGTGAAGAGAAGGCTCTCCGAGCTGAGGAGATGATTATTTGGCGCAGGATCAGTTCCAACGAGGGCTTTCTCCCAGATTAATTGAATCTCACGGATGTTGTTTCTTACCGCTGAGTGGTCCGGACTTGACCGTTGTTGACACTAAACTTGCCTTGACGACTTCAGAGAACGGGCTGAGAAACCCCTTTCTTGTGAGGACCCGATAGCGGTAGAAGTAGTTCAAACCTGCTCGGACATCACGATCCTTAAAAGACTGGGTAGCCCTTCTTCTCTGTTTCAAGCGTTTAATTACTTTATACGGTCCGGATTCAGATGTGCTCCGGCTCACGATGTATTCTTTGATTGCCGTCTTCCCGTATTTGGGAACCCTAACGGTAATATAACGGTTTCCGTCCAAGGCCTTCAGGGACTGGAGTTTGATTCCCCAGGCGGTTGTTGCTTTATCGGATTGCCACCGATGGACCAAAGTCCGTATGATGGAATCAATCCCCTTTTTGGCGATCCTTTCCATCTCCTTTGACTTTCCCCTCGCGGAACAGCTCATGCTCCAGGCGGTATTACCTTCCGGGATCCTTATCATCCGGAGGTTTAGGCCAAAATGACCCCTTCCGCCCATGGTGCCATATTCCGATAGGGAACCCATAATCACTCCATCAACACCGAGGGCCTTGCCGATCTCCAGGGCCCGGTCGTAATGATGGACCTCGGTCCAATCCATGCCCCTTTCCTCAACAAGGTCTTTGAGATTTTGAGCGGGAAGGACATCGTATTTCCCGACCGATTTCAGGTTTGCCACCAGAAGATCTGCTATCCTGGATGCATGTCTTACCCCTTCTCCCTCCGAGCGGACGGAGAGGACCACCACCTTCCTTATCTCCTCCGAGGCCACGTCCGGGTTGAAGAATAGATTCTTGATATCCTTCTCCTTGGGGTCCAATTCAACTTGGCCTAAGGAGATGCAGAAAAAAAGGGATAGGATCAACGGAATAAGCGGTACACCTCTAATGAACCATCCCATGATAAGGATATCCCCACTATTTCTCGCCAATTACCCGGTAAAAGTGGACCTCGCTGATTCCTCCCTTTACCTTTCTCCTGCCCGCCCCTTCTAAGAGGAAGCGCTCACGCACCTGCCGAAAAGTCTCCTCTCCGATGAGGATTTCGTTGGTATCGGCTATTGATTCTAAATAGGAGGCGACATTGACGACATCTCCCACGACGGTATATTCCAACCTTTTTGTGGATCCAATATAGCCGGCCAATACATTTCCGCTGTTTATACCTATGCGCACATGGAATCGGCGCTTTTCTTCCTTCTCTTTCATTAGCTTCTTCAATTCCCGTCGCATTTTCAATGCTGCCAAAACTGCTTTTTCCGCGTCATTTCCGTGGGAGTAAGGAGCACCGAAGGTGGCCATAATGGCATCTCCCATATATTTATCCAGTGTCCCGTCGTATTCGAATACGATATCGGTCATGATGCTGAAGTACTCGTTGAGGAGGTAGGCTACCTCCGGGGCGCTGAGCCTCTCTGCCAGAAAGGTGAAGTTCTGAATGTCGGCGAAGAGGACTGTGGCAACCTTCTCCTCGACCTTTAAGGACAAAGTTCCTTTCTCGACACTTTCTTCCATGATGGTGTTGACCACATCGGGCGAGTGAAAGCGCTCGAGACTGGTCCTGATCTGCATCTCCCTGAGGATCCTCTCATTCAGCCTTGCTTGTTCAATGCCGACGGCCGCGTGGTTTGCAATAGTCATAAGGAGTTCCAGGTCGTTTTCCGTGAATTGGTTTGAACGCCTAAAGCTGTCGAGATGGATGATCCCGATGATATCTCCCCCTCTCCAGAGAGGGACGCACATAGCCGATCGAATCCCGTGGACATATATGCTTTCCCCCTGACTGAATCTGGGGTCCACCATGGCATCAGAGGTCAGAATTGCCACCCGTTCCTGTACCACCCTATTAGCGATGGTCCGACTGATGGTGATTTTCTCCTTACCCTTTGAGGCCGAATCCCTAAATTTAATGACCTTCGGGGTCAGGGTCTCCCCCTTATTGAACAGCATTAAGAAGCCCCGATCTGCATCAATGGACGTGAAGGTGAGTTCGATGATAGTGTCCAGTAATTCCCTCAAGGAGATTGAGGAGATCAGCTTTTCGCTCAACTGGTAAAGGGTTATGAGATTCCGATTATTTCTTTGCAATTGTTCAATCCGCTGATCCTTTTGGTGAGGGTGTTTCACCTCCTTGCCCAGAAGTCCTGTTACTGTCAAATCCTCGATGGGCCTGACGATAGTTGCGCGGGAGTTCAGGGAGGAATCATCCTCAGCGAAGTG
>CAYFXP010000510.1:0-2332 GCA_964346935.1 uncultured Syntrophobacterales bacterium | reverse complement strand
AATCAATCGGGAGGAGGTGATCTGTATGCCAAGGGGAAACGGAACCGGGCCTCCCTGGGGAAGTGGTCCCGGTACAGGCAGAGGCCTTGGAAGGGGAGCAGGCACGGGAGCAGGCAGATTGGGCGGCACGAGACCAGGAGCGGACCCAGGGGGAGAATGCATGTGTCCCAGCTGTGGAGCTACCGTTGCCCAGCAGGCGGGGTTACCCTGTAACAAGAGGAGTTGCCCTCAATGCGGGAAACCAATGGTTAGGAAATAGCGTTGATCCTCGGATGAAGAATCTCGGGAATGCAGGGCATGTTTCAAGGGCTTTGAGGATCAGTACAAGATTATTTACACGCGCCCTCAAAAAGGCAAGACGGAGGAGGGTGATCTCTGGTAAGGCTGGATTTGGAATCCTTATTATGGGGTGTCCCAGAGAGATAGGCGAACTATGATCATCTCCATTGCGAGCGGAAAGGGGGGGACGGGGAAGACAACGGTGGCCACGAATTTGGCCCTCTCCCTCGGAGATATCCAACTGTTGGATTGCGATGTTGAAGAACCCGATGCGCACATTTTCTTGAAGCCGACAATAGAGAGGGAGGTTCCGGCGATTATCCCCGTGCCCCGGGTCGACAAGACCAGATGTACTCACTGCGGGAAATGTGGTGAGGTCTGCGAATTCCATGCGATTGTGGTTGTAAAGGACATGGTTTTGAACTTCGATGAACTTTGCCATGGCTGTGGGGCTTGCTCTTACGTGTGTCCCGGGGATGCCATCACCGAGGTAGAAAGACAAATCGGGATGATACAGGTGGGCAGAGCAGGAGAGATCGGATTTGTACAGGGAATCCTCAACATCGGAGAACCCATGGCTTCTCCCCTCATAAAGAAGGAGAAGACGTTCATGCGGAACCCGGGCACCGTCATCCTGGATGCCCCCCCGGGCACATCGTGCCCCGTAATAGAGACGGTAAGGGGAAGCGATTTCTGTCTTTTGGTTACCGAGCCGACCCCCTTTGGGTTGAATGATCTTGAGTTGGCGGTGGGGATGGCGGAGAAACTGGGTGTTCCCATGGGCGTAGTGGTCAATAGATCGAATGTCGGGGACCGGGGTGTGTGGGATTTTTGCTCGGAAAAGGATATCCCCATCCTGATGGAGATCCCAATGGATCAGCGCATCGCCGAGTTCTATTCCAGGGGGATTCCCTTTGCGCAGGAGATGGAGGAATATGGGACGGTGTTTCGAGAATTGTTCGAAAAGATTGAAACATCGGCAGGTAGGAGTGATTGATGGTACAGAGTGGCGGTGATTGGGGGGATTTCTATCGGCAGGAGAAACCCGATCCAGATGTCGGATACATATCGTACAACGAAAGGGTCATCGAACATTTCATGAATCCCCGGAATGTCGGTGTAATCGAAGACCCTGACGGAAGAGCAGTGGTCGGAGATCCGACCTGCGGGGATTATATTGAGGTATGTATCAAGGTCAAAGACAAGAGGATCGTCGATTTTAAATTCCTCATTTCGGGATGCCCGGGGGCCATTTCCACATCGAGTATTGCTACTGAGCTCGCTATAGGGAAAACAATCGAAGAGGCGATGGCTCTGACGGATAACGATGTGATAGTAGCAGCGGGGGGCATTCCCGCGAGAAAGGTCCATTGTTCGCTGTTGGCTATTAGAGGCCTTCATCAGGCGATTCAAGACTGCCTGAGGAAAAACCGGGGGCAAGGCTAAGAGGCTCATGAAGCAAATGACGATTATCAGCGGGAAGGGCGGAACGGGGAAGACGACCCTTACGGCCGCCTTTGCCTCCCTGGCCGAGGGGAAGATATTGGCTGATTGCGATGTGGATGCAGCTGACCTGCACCTTATCCTCAATCCGACTATCAAAAGGAGGGAGCCTTTTTCAGGTGGCCGATGTCCCGTTGTTGACCCTGAGAGATGCATACAGTGTGGCACATGCACCGGGGTCTGTCGGTTTGATGCCATCGAGGATGGAGTATTAGATCTCGTAGGATGTGATCATTGTGGTTTGTGCGTCCACGCTTGTCCTGAACATGCCATCACCATGGAAGATGAGTTCAACGGGGAATGGTTTATTTCGGAGACGGATTATGGCCCTATGGTTCACGCCCGCCTCGGAATGGGGGAGGAAAATTCGGGCAAATTGGTGACGGTGGTGAGGAAAGAAGCGTCGGAGATTGCGAAGGAGAGGAATTTGAATTTCGTTATCATAGATGGCCCGCCGGGGATTGGGTGCCCCGTTATTGCATCGGTTATTGGGGTCGATCTCGTTTTAGTAGTGATTGAGCCAACGCTTTCTGGCATTCATGATATGGAG
>CAYFXP010000509.1:0-14640 GCA_964346935.1 uncultured Syntrophobacterales bacterium | reverse complement strand
CAGCATTCCTTACCTGCCTTTGCCCCTCTTTCACGTCGCCCCGTAATTGATGAACGATCTCGTACACCTGCCCCACGCCCGTGGCGCCGATGGGATGCCCTTTCGCCTTGAGGCCGCCGCTTGGGTTTACGGGGATTCTTCCCCCAATTTCGGTTAGACCCTCTGTGACAAGCCTCCCTCCCTCCCCCTGCTTGGCAAAGCCCAAACTCTCGTAGGCGAGTATCTCCGCAATGGTGAAACAGTCGTGAACCTCAGCCACATCGATATCTTGGGGCTTCAACCCTGCCTGCTCACACGCCTTTTGGGCGGCAATGGTCGCTGCCTTCAAGTGGGTAATCTCCTTCCGGTCGTGAAGAGCCAGGTAGTCAGTGGCGGCACCAGAACCCGCGATATAGATAGGGGTATCGGTGAAGTCCTTTGCAAGTTCACCCCTACACAGGATTGCCACCGATGCACCGTCCGTTGTGGGACAGGTATCGAAGAGGGTCAGGGGGTAAGCCAATACCGGGGAATTCATCGCCCTTTCCAACGTAATCTCAAAGCGTAGTTGAGCCTTGGGGTTCTTGGCGGCGTTCCGATGGTTCTTAACCGCCACCCCCGTGATCTGTTCCTTCGTTGTCCCATACTGGTACATGTGCCTCAGGGCAATCATGGCGTAAATTCCAGGGAAATTGGTGCCTGCAAGCCGCTCCCATTCCACATCACCCGAAACACCAAGCCAATATCGATTTCTCTCCCTGGGGAGGTCGTTCATCTTTTCCACCCCTCCCGCCATGACGATATCGTACATACCAGTCTTTATGGCCAAGAAGGCATCCCGAAAGGCAAAACCGCTTGAGCAACAAGCATTCTCCACGCGGCTGGCAGGGATATAGGGAACGTGAGCCTGTTCCGTCATAAGGGCGGCTATATTTCCCAGCTGGTTCCCGCCGGTTTCAAGCGTTCCGATAAAGGCCTCTTGAATGTCCCTCGGGTCAATTCCCTTCTTAACGTCCGCGAGGGCCCCCGTGAAGGCTTCGACGAAGAGCTCTTTCATGCCCTTTTCCGGAAAGGTCCCATACTTCGTTTGCCCCACCCCAATGACGGCTACATCCACCATTGATCCATCTCCCTCATTGGTACTTTCCCCAAGAAAACCGCAAGATCTCCCTGCGTGATTCTGCGAACATTATACGAAGGGGTTGTCCTTGCTACCTCAACGTCCCGTCATAGTGCGTGGTCAATTGTCTCTTCCTGACCTCGGGGTTGGAATAATCCGGCAGGAGCATGGGCGAAATCCGACCGTTATCGATTCCCGCCTCCTCCAATTCCCGGTTATATGATCGGACGTGATCCAAGGTCAGCCTTCCCTCCTTTGCTCGCTCCCGGGCGTAAATAGCCGCATTTCTCCCCGCTATTCTTCCGAAAACCAACACATCCATGAGCGAATTGCCCCCGAGACGGTTTTCGCCATGAACCCCTCCCCCCACCTCCCCGGCAATGTACAACCCGGGAACGCAACACTCACACTGGTCACTGTACTCCAGGCCCCCGTTTTGGTAGTGAAGGGTGGGGTAGATGAGCATGGGCTCCTTTGAAATGTCTATTCCATACCGCTTAAAAACCGTGAATTTCCCCACGAAGTCCCTCTGAACCGTCCCGTCTCCGAACATGATGTCGATCATAGGGGAATCGAGCCATACACCGACCTTTCCCGTGGGCGTTGGAACGCCCTTTTCCATCTCCGTGCACTCCCGAATGATGCATGCCACCTCCACATCCCTCGGCTCGCGCTCAAAGACAAACTGTTCCCCATCGATATTAACCACGTTCGCCCCTGCCCCCCTGAACTTCTCCGTGATCAAAAGGCCCTCGGCCTGCTCCGGGAAGACCGCTCCTGTTGGGTGAAATTGCGCGGTATGCAGGAAGCAGAGGTCAACCCCAGCCCGATATGCCATCACCAATCCATCCCCGGTAGCACCATAGTGGTTCGTGGTCATAAAGCCCCTCAAATGGAGTCGTCCCGATCCCCCTGTAGCCATAACCACCGCCTTGGCCTTTATGATGAGATACTCCTCTGTCTCGAGATTATACAAGACAGCCCCCGCACAGTGGCCGTGTTCGTTCAGGATAAGCTCGACCGCCGGGACGAACTCCAAGGCCCATATATTACCGGCCCGGCTCTTCGCCTCGTCCCGGAGCGTCCTCATGATCTCCGCCCCGGTGATATCCGAGGCGAAATGAACCCGTTTGCGGGAAGTCCCTCCCAGGTGGACCAACTGAAAGCTCCCATCGGGGTTCTTGTTCAGCATCACCCCCAGGCCTTCAAGCCACTGGATCACCTTTGTTGCGTCGGTGACGAGGCGATAAACCAACTCAGGAATGTTCTTGAAGTGTCCCCCACCCATGGTATCCAGGTAGTGGTAGAAGGGAGAATCCCTGCCCACCTTTTCCGCTGCCTGGACTCCCCCTTCTGCCATCATGGTGTTGGCATCGCCGTGGCGGAGCTTATTGGCGATGATCACCTTAACCCCATGTTCCTGGGCCAAGAGTGCCGCTGCCGTACCGGCACCACCGCCACCAATGACCAATACATCCGTCTCATACGCAACTCTGGAAAGATCCACGGTGTCGGGATCGATCCGGCTCTTGGCCTCCAAGAGATCCACGATCTCATGGTAAATGGCGTAGCCCTTGTTGGGACCAACTCGAATCTCCCTTCTGGATTCGTCCTGATAATCGGGATGATATGCCCTTAACCGCTCCTCCCTCTCCGCGAGGGTAAGGGAAGGAAACTCCTCTCCCCTGGCCTTTTGTTCCAACCTTTGCGGCCTCGTCTCCACCACCTTCTTGATCCATTTACTCAATTCAGGCGTGTACCCCATAGCTCCTTCCCTATGCCTATTTCAATCCCTCGAGCAGGGCTCTCACGTTTTCCCCCAGGACATTGTGGTTATAACCACCCTCCAAGAGCCCATATCGTCTTCCATTGCACTTCTGAACGGAATGGGCCTTAACTAGTTCCCCAATCTTGCGGTAGTCGTCAGTCTTTAACATGCCCCCCCAGTCCCTTTCGTGGCGGTCAAAGCCCGCGGAGATGGCGATAATGTCGTAATTTCCGGCCGTATCGAGCTGCCGGGAGAGCGTTTTCATGAACTCCTCTCGGCTATACCCCTCCGGGTGAAAGTAGCTAACCTCCCGGGAAGCCTTGAAGATGTTTGCCGTCCCATCGCCATAGTGGAGATCGATATCCAGTATCAACGCCCTCTCGATCTTCCCCTCAGTCAAGAGCTTCTTGACGGAGATTGCCATGTTATTGAAATAGCAGAACCCCCAGCAGGAGTTAGGGCTGGCATGGTGCCCGGGGGGCCTGATGAGCCCGAAGGCGGGCTCGCCCTCGTAGGCGAGTTCCGCCGCCTCAATGGCTCCTCCAACGGCCAGGATTCCCGTGTCGTAGGCTGAGGAGTTATGTTGTTTCAGGTATTGAATATGGCTATTTGTATGGCACAACTTGAGATCCGCATCGGTAGCGGCAGGGGGCTCCACAAATTCATAGGTTCCCTCGATGGCCCCGCAAATGGCCTCCATTCTGCCCGGCTCGGCAGCGGGATCATACGCATACACCCCCGTGTACTTTTTGTGATATACCACCCTCATGGATATACCCCCCTACCCTGTTGTCTCCCATGCCCTTTAAGGGAAAGGACCACAAAAACCCGAAGAAGTCAAGCTTCAAGCATTGTATGCGTGTTGCCTGAAGTCTTTGACCTCCCTCCGCGATTTGTGGTACATAGGGGTGAAAAGATACATGCTTATACCATGGGAAGGGAGGTATCGGGAATGGCTAAGGGCTACACTTACGAACACGTGGTCATCCCCCGTGACGTAACGGACCAATCCATTACCTATGATGTGTCTTACATTGAATTGGCCTGCACAGCCCGGGAGCGAATGATTTTTGAACACATGGAGAGTCGACCTCATATCGTGGTGGCTGAGACCTATTTCCGGTACATAACGCCGGCCTTCCTCTACGATCGGCTGGAGATACGGGTTACGGTGGGTGATCACAACGTTGGGAAGGGACGGGTCAAGCTGGATTTTCATTTCAGCAACAAGGCGACTGGGCAGATGTTGGCGGAGGGCTATCAGATCATCTTCTTCTACGACTGGGAAAGCGGCAAGCGGGTTCCCATACCGGACGAGTTTCTCAAGCTGGTCGATATCGGAACGGTGGAGAAATTGTGAAATTTCCAAGTTAAGGGGACAGGTGAAGGGCGGCTTGGCAGAGGGGCCCCAACCGAAGAAGGAAGAAAGGATATGGTTTTGCCACCTCAGATCAATTTGCTGGCGAAACCCCCGAGATAGGAGAGCCTCCATGAAAAAGAGGATGTTCATCCTGTGGCTTGCATTCCTGATCTTTAATGTCAACCCCTTCACCATTTCGTATATCCAGGGACAAGGGAAGCAGAAATCCATGCTCCGGGAGGAAGCACACCGAGTCTGGCGGGGCCAGTATGCGAAAGGAGACCGCGTTACATGGGAGAAGAGGCTGAGAAAGTTTAGGCGGATGAACAAATTGCCCGCAGTGGCTCTGTGCCATAGCGCCATCGGCGTGATTTACTACTACGAGGGGAACTACGACGAGGCCGTGAGCCATCTGAGCCAATCCCTCCGGATAAGCCGAGAGAAGGGATTGGAGAAGATGGCGGGGAGGGATCTGTATTGGATAGGGGTTGTCCAGAGGAAAAGAGGGCTCCACGAAGAGGCCCTAAAGAGCTTCAAGGAATCGATGGAGATGGCAAAAGGCGCTGGCATGGTGGGGACGGAGGCAAAGAACCTGCGTCAGATCGGATTGCTGTTGCTAGCCAAGGGCCGTTACCAGGAGTCAATGGATTATTTGAACCGATCCCTCAAAATAGCCCAGGAAAGGCAAGACGATGGCCTTAAGATGTCCTGTTTAAACAATATCGGCTTGGTCCATAAGGCCCAGGGGACCTTCGAAAAGGCAGAGGAGTATTTCACTCGCTCTTTGGAAATCAGCGAAACATTACAAAACCGCAGGTGGAAGGCGTCCAACTACAATGGCCTGGGCGACCTTTGCTCCCGAAAGCATGATTACCAGTGTGCCACTGAATATTACGGACAATCCCTTACCATCTCCGAGGCCTTGAACGACAAAAAAGGCCTCGCCATAACACATAACAAGATGGGCAAAACCCATCTGCGTATGAAGGAAATCAAAACTGCCCTTCGTCATTTCGAAAAATCCCATGAAACAGCGAAGGATATGGGCATAAGAACCCTTGTCGCCTTCACATCGCAAAACACTGCCAAGGCCTATGGGCGAATGAAGCGATGGGAGAAAGCCCTGGAGAAAACGGATGAGGCCATCACCATCTTAAGAGAAGTCGATATGCCCGCTGCTCTCCAGGACTGCTATCACATGAAGGGAACATTTCTGGAACGGAAGGGAGACATCCCAGGGGCGGAGAAGAACTACAGGGAATCGGTGAAAATCCTCGAGACCTTGAGGGAGGGTGTGGCCGGTGGGGAGGAGGAGATGTTGGCCTTTGTGGAAGTGAGGGGTCGAGCTTATCAGAAGCTCATCGCCATCCTCCTGAGACAGGGTAAGCCAGCCGAAGCCCTGGAATATCTCGAGCGGAGTCGGCTGCGGAACCTCCGGGAACAATTCGACCAATTGAGGCCCCATCTAAGCGACGAAGGGGAAGAAAAGGCCAAGGAAAAGGAGAAGAAGCTGAGGGAACAGATCGAAGAGGCCAGGGCCAAACTAACGGAGGAAAAATCAAAGCCCAAGGAGAAACAGGATGCCGAGAAAATAGCCCATTTGGAGAACACCTTGAACAGCAAGAGAGGGGAATACATTGAATACATTAACGACTTGAGGGAGGAGTTTCCGGAACTAGCATCTCTTCTGGCAATCCAGCCAGACACCTTGATCGACCTCCAGGGACTGCTGCCGCCCCAGGTTGCCCTCATCCAATACTTAATCCTTGAGGAGACGCTCTATATCTTCGTGGTAACGGATAAATCCCTTTCACATAGAGAGGTGAAGGTATCCCAAGGCAATCTGGAGGCAAAGATTGACTACCTGAGAAGCCTCATGATGAACCCCCAAATTCCCATGAACTTGGGCCCCTTGGAGGCAAAAACCCTGAGGCCCAAGGACGAAGGACGTTTGCATTTGTATGAGATGTTTATCGGTCCTTTCCTTCAAGCCTCGCAGGAGCTTTACGGCCTTTTGATCAAGCCGGTGGAAGCGGAAGTCTCGGGGTTCATGGTCTTGGGCATCATCCCCAATGGAAAGCTGCACCTCCTACCCTTTCAGGTCCTGGGGCAAAAGGATCAAGAGGAAGCATTTCGGTTCCTCTTGGAGGACAAATCCATTTTCTACTTGAACAGCCAGTCCATACTGAAATTCGCCCAGAAGCGGGCAAGGGAAATCGGGGAGAAAGACAACGTCATCGCCTTTGGTAATCCGGATGATTCCCTCAGATATGCGGAGGAAGAGATTGAATTGATAAAGGGAATTTTCTCCAACGCAAGGGCCTATATACGGAGAGATGCCACGGAGGATAAGGTAAAGAGGGAATTAGCCGGCTTCAACATCCTCCATTTGGCAACCCACGGGAGAATGAAGGGAAACATCAAGGGATCCCATATCCTTCTGGTCCCCTCGTCGGATGGAAAGGAGGATGGCAAGTTGTTCATCCGTGAGATATGGGCACTGCAGTTGCTGGGCTATCAACTAGTCACCCTTTCCGCATGTGAGACGGCGATGGGAAAAGAGGCCTCCGGGGATGTCATAGTGAGCCTGGAAACGGCATTCCTGCGGGCGGGCACCCCTACCATAGTGGCCTCTTTGTGGGAGGTGGATGACCAGGCGACGGGGATCCTGATGAAGACCTTCTATCATAACCTGACAAGGCAGGGAAAGGCCGAGGCCCTGAGGGGAGCTCAAGTAGCCCTGCTGAAGGATCCCCGGTATATCTATCCCTATTATTGGGCGTCATTCGTTCTCGTGGGTGATTGGCGGTAGAAAGGAGGGGACGAGAAGATGCGAAGCGTTGCGGCGATGGCTCTATGGTTTTTTCTCTCAATCATGCTGGGAGGTCTTTGCCCGGCCCTTGGAGCGGAAGCCATTGCAGTGATCAGCTCCCTTAAAGGAAACGTAGAGATTCAACGAGCCGATCAAAAAGGGTTGGAAGCGGCCCGCCTGGGGGAGCAGTTGTTGGAGGGGGATGTTCTATACACGTATGATAATTCCAAGGCATCCCTGTTTTTCTCCGATGGCTCAGTCCTCACCGTTTACCCCAAGAGTCGTGTGGTGCTCTCGCTCCGGAAAAAAGATAAGAAAGAAGGAAGTTGGCTGGTCGCCTCCCTTTCCAAGGGAGTCATGGAGGGAATTGGGGGAATCTTCTCCGTGGAGAAGAAGAGGGAGACCTTAACCGCTATTCCGGGCATCAGAAAGAAAATCGAGGAAGAGGAAATGGGGGTTAGAGTATTGTATCCCCGAAATAGCATGATCTTAACCGCAAGGCCCCATTTCCGCTGGAAAACAGGGGCGAAAACTCGTTCATTCATGGTGTCCCTGACGCTCAAGGGGATGATGGGACGCCTGTGGTCCCTCAATACAAAGGAGACGGAGATACCTTACCCCAAAGAGCAGACTGCATTGGAGCGGGGTCAAACATATTTCCTGAAGGTCGCAAGTACGGATGATCCGAGCCTCTCCGACGAGGTCTTTTTTCGGGTATTGGAGGACCAAAAGGCCGAGGAAGTGAGACACCTCGCAAAACAGATGAAGGCGCTTCAAAAATCAAACCCCGATGACAGCACGCCGGTACTCATTCTGGCAACCTACTATAAGAAAACAGGCCTCTACCACAGCGCAATGTCGCAATTCGATGCGTTGAAGAAGGAAAACCCGGGGGAACCGTATATCCTAAAGGAACAGAGGGAGATTTTCGCGAAGATAGGCTTTTGGAACGAATGGGAGAAAGTCAACCGAAAGCTGAAAGTCCCATAGAGAAAGGTCCAGATCTCAGTGCCTATGACGACATAAATATTCGGGTAGGGGAGAGAATACAAGCACATTCCAAACCCTAATTTCTAAACTCTGAACAAATTCAAATGACCAAAACGTTTTGGATATAGACATTGGGCATGGCGGAACTTAAGATCTACTCGAAGAAAAGGCTGTCCGTGGTCGGCCTGATCATCGGGGTCGGCGTTACGCTCAGCATGCTGATCTTTTTCGGCATGGGAACTTTCGACGCTCTGGAAAACCGATCCATCGATTGGAGGTTCCTGATGCGGGGGGAGAGGGAAACCGACCCTCGAATCGTCATTGTCTCCATTGATGAATCTTCATTTTCGGAATTGAATCAAAAATGGCCGTGGCCCAGGACCTACTTTGCCCAATTGATTGACCGACTGTCCCGGGAAGGGGCAAAGATAATCGGCATCGATATCATCATGAGCGAGCCTTACCCGGGAGGACAGGACCAACAGCTTGCACGTGCGGCAAAAGAGTCCGGCAACGTCGTCTTTCCCAGTAAGTTCGAGCAGACGAGGAGGAGGATTTCGTGGAAGGGAAAGGAGGTCGAACTAAAGGAGGAGGTGCTCAAAGAGCCCACCGGGACCATCGCCGAATCGGCCGATGTGGGGTATCTCAACCTCCCCCATGACGGGGACGGTTTCGTGCGTCGGTTTGCCCCGATACGGCATTACCATAATGAACTCTACGCCTCCTTTGACCTCAAAATCGCGGCCCGCTCTCTTGGAATTCCTTTGTCTGATCTGAAATATCTCCCATATAACGAGCTCCGCATCGGTGATCGATCTATTCCCCTCGACCAGTATGATTCGGCCTACATCAACTTCGCGGGTCCCGCTGGTACATTTCAGAGGATATCCTTCCACCAGGTCTTTAGGGAACAATTTCCAGCTGATTTTTTCAAGCGGAAGATCGTTCTGGTGGGACCCATGTTTTTGGACTCAAAGGACTTCTTTCCCACCCCTTTTCTGGAGGAAAGGGAGGGAGAGAAATACTTCCTTTTTGGCGTGGAGATTCAAGCCAATATCATCAATACCATCGTGCAAGGGAACTTTATCAAACCTTCATCACCGGTGCTGGATCGGCTCATCATCTTCGTGGGCGGGGTACTGGTAATACTTGCTTCATTAAGACTCTCACCGCTGAAAGGGGCTTTCTTTGTTTCGCTCTTCGTGCTCGCCTATCTCATTATCTCAATACGGCTCTTTTCTGAAGGCATCCTCCTTACGACCATGGCCCCTGTTACGACCTTTGGCGGTGTCTTTATTTCGCAGGTCGTCTTCAGGTATTTCACGGAAGAGAGGGAAAAGAGGCGGATTCGGGGTATTTTCCAGAAGTACGTCTCTCCAGATGTTGTGGACCAGTTGATTCAAGATCCCGCCAAACTACAGCTAGGGGGGGGAAAACGGCACCTCAGCGTCTTGTTCTCGGATATCAGGGGGTTCACCTCAATCTCCGAAAAACTGCCTGCCGACGAGGTACTAAACCTCTTGAACCAGTATCTCAGCGCCATGACCGCTGTTGTACTGAGAAATGGCGGCATGTTGGATAAGTACGTGGGCGATGCCATCATGGCCGTGTTCGGGGCTCCCTTTGAACTGGAAAATCATGCCCTCGTGGCCTGCAAAACCGCCCTTGAGATGATGGAAGAACTGCGCTCCTTGCAAGGGACGTGGGAACATGAATCGAAGCCCGTTCTTGACATCGGGATAGGGATAAACACGGGGGAGATGGTCATTGGGAACGTGGGCTCCCCCAAACGGATGGACTACACGGTCATAGGGGACAACGTCAATCTGGCCTCCAGATTGGAAGGGGTCAATAAGGAACGCGGAACCCACATCATCATCAGCCGTGCAACGTATGAGATGGCGGAGGGGCACGTTATGGTCAGGGAATTGGGGGAGATAAAGGTTAAGGGAAAGGAAACCAACGTGCCCATATATGAGCTCATGGGGATGAAATAGCGGAGCGTACCAGCCCGTTCCCGTTTTCGACTCGGTTATTCCGTGTTAAATCCCAATGAGCTTCCAGACCATCCTGTACCACATGGGGGACCTGTGGGGGATCGCCTCGCCGCTCTTGTCGTCCCTTATCTCGATGCCCATCTCCTCGAAGATGCGAATCATCCGATCACTGGATACCCGTAAACGGGACGACATCGTCTTGCAAAAGGCCGTCAACATCTTGAGCGCAATGGAATGATTTTCGCCGAAAAGACGGTCTAGATCGGACTTTTCGATGGAGACCAGTCGTGAATCCTCATCGGCTATGGCGCTGGCCGATCTCGGCATCTCTTCCACAAGGGCCATTTCACCAAATCCTTCCCCCGGGCTGAGCACCCTCAGAGTCTCGGGACCCGCCTTGGGAATCTCCTTTTCAATCCGAACGCCTCCCGACACGATGATGTAGAACTTATCGCCTGGCTCGCCTTCAGAAAAGATGCGCTCTTCCTTGGAAAATTCCTCAAGCAAACAGGCTTCGGAGACTTGGTCCAAGTCCTGATCAGTCAGCCCCTCGAAGAATAGATTGTTCTTCAAATAGTCGATAACCATCAATTACCTCCCAGTGAAACCCATCATATTATCTTAGGAATGATAGAGGAGGGCTATGATTTGTCAAGTGGATGAACGGAGGTTTCGGCTCACTTCCCCGCCTTTACCCTCTCGGCGATTTCCCGAAACTCATCCTCGGTGAGCACCCGTTTCAGGTCGTGGGACCTCAGCTTAACTTGGGTAAGAACAGACATAGCTTCATCTTCGTCGAGCTCGATGCCCAGCCTGTGAGCCCAGATACCGACGGATTCAATTCCGCTCTTCTTCCCCATTACGACCTGTGGCCCTGCATGGCCCACAAATTCGGGGCGTACGGGAAACAGCGTTGTGGGGTGCTCTTCATAGATATTCTTGTACCAGGCGGCGGGGATCCCTGATTCGATCGTGTAGGCTCCCTCGCCTATGAACGGCCTGCTTTCCGGAATTTCGGTGCCCGAAACCTCCCTCACGAGCTTAGAAAGCTCGTTGAGCTTGCTGTAATCTATGCCCACGTCTATCCCATACATGGTTAGAAGCGCCAGCGCCGTCTCCTCCATAGGGGTATTCCCAGCCCGTTCCCCGATCCCCGTCACCGTGGAATGGATTACCTCGGCACCGGCCAGCACCGCCATTATGGTATTGGCCACTCCCAGGCCGAAATCGGAGTGGAAGTGGATCTCCAAGGGCTTAGCCACCCTCTCCTTGACCTTCTTGGCAAAATAGCTCGCTCCATGGGGCGAGAGCACGCCGAAGGTGTCCACCAGGGTAAAGGCATCCATGTGACCCTCAGTGGCTACCCTATCCACCAGATCCAGCAACCAGTTCATATCGGATCTGGTGGCATCGATGGTGAAGAAGACCGTGTAGAGCCCCTGTTCCTTGGCAAAGGAAGTGGCCTTGATGGGGAGTTCTATGGCTTTCTCCAACGACCACTTATAGGCATGCTCTATAAGGTGGGCACTGGCGGGGATCTCCATAACTACCCCATATACCCCGCAGTCAACCGCTCGTTTCACATCGTCCACCATACACCGACTGAAACAGAAGATCTGAGGTCCCAGATCGCGCTTCACGATCTCCTTAATGGCGGCCTCGTCTGGCGGAGATACCGCTGGCATGCCCGCCTCGATACGGTGTACCCCCGCCTCGGCCAGCTTCTCGGCAATCCGTACCTTGTCATCCTTTGTGAATATGATCCCCGCTTGCTGTTCCCCGTCACGGAGGGTGATATCATGGATTTTCACCCGTTCAGGGGGCCAGAAATCCTCGCTCACCTCCTCAACGAAATTCCACGGGCTGACAAACCAGTTATCCGTTTTCCAGGGCTGACCTGTGTCCGACTTCTGGTATTCATTCATCTCCTATCCTCCTCTTCAATGGAACTATATATCTTTCCCTTTCGGGGCGTAATCCCAGGCTTTATATCATATATAATCACGCATGCCCGCGTCAACCTGTTGGCCGACCGGTATTCGAACCTCAGAAACCAGGGGAAAAAAGATGATCCTGCCCTTCAGAAGTGCTCTTTTTACGTGGTCTTGAAAGATCACGATAGAATCTGTAGACAGGGGAATGTGGGCCCCGTGCTTCTCACAACTCCCAATGGGAACCATCACCACATCGTTCTCTTTAAGGATTTCCTGCACGTCCGTATAGGACATCTCCCAAAAAGCGTAGCTCTTTCCTTTCGCCATTTTCTCAATACCTCCTCTGGACATGGATAATTTATGACTTCCCCAACCACCAAACCAAAGGGGGAAACCAATGAGGCGAGCATGCTTTTTAGAACATAACTTTCTAAATGACCAACGCGGCCCTACCAGTGATTTTATTCCCTTGCAACAATTGGTGGGCTTTTTCCGCTTCCTCGAGGGGAAAGGTTTGAGTAACGATGGGCTTGATTTTGGCTTGTTCGACAATTTTTACCGCTTCGATTAGCTCCGCCATGGATACATATCGGGACCCATGGATTTCAATCCCCTTTGATAAAACGACTAATGGGTCGACCCTAAAGCTAGGCTGTACTTTAAAGACCTCGGGAGGGCGATACCCTAAGATGACGAGTTTACCTGCTATTCCCAAACCTTCAAAACTGGCTTCCAGTGTTTCGGAAGACGCCACGAAATCCAAGACCGCATCTACTCCCTTCCCATCTGTTAAGCGCCTCGCTTCTTTCGATAAATTGGTCCCCTTGCTATGAATGATCTCATCGGCCCCCAGCTCCCTTACCAGTTCGAGTTTTTCCATGGATATATCTGCCGCCAGTACTCGTCCCCCGCACAGTTTTGCCATTTGTACCGCATGGATCCCGACGCCTCCCCCGGCACCGATGATAAGGACATCATCTCCGGGCCCGACTTGGGCCTCTTCCCTGCATGCATGGAGCGGAGTGGCTATCGCATCTGAGATAATTGAGGCATCAACAAAAGCGATCCCTTCGGGGAGGGGACAGAGATTAAGCGCCGGAATTTTCATGTATTCCGCATACCCCCCATCACAGGCCATGCCAACGTAACCGGCGAAATTCTCGCAGAGCGTCTCTCTTCCACTTCTACAAAATTTGCAAACTTTGCATGTCAGGTAAAAATGACAGACAACCCGGTCTCCAAGCTTAACATTCCGCACCTGACTACCTACATCAGCGACTTCACCCGCTACTTCATGGCCCAATATTCTTGGATAACTGGTCACCAGTCCCGGGGTGCCTTTCATGATGATAACCGTCAATCAGACGCCCGTGGCCCTGACGCGAACCAGGGCCTCCAACGGACCAATGCGCGGGGTATCTACTTCTTCTAGTGTTACCGGGCCCCCTAGCTCATGCAGAACCATTGCCCTCATTTTTGCTCCATTTCGGTTTCTCAATTTCTCAACCGCCAGCCACGATTACCGTAAAGGTAATTTCATCCCCCTCATGAATTCTCGTTTCAAATCCTTCAAGAGACATGATGTTTCTCCCGTTAACGAGGGCAACACAACCTTCCGCCAGTGAAAGATCATTTCTTATAATGCGCTCCCACGGGCCCCCCTTCTGATCCAAAAGGCCCCTGAGCACGTCTTTGAGGGTTGGAGATACGGGTTTTAGAGCTATCTCCTGTTTCAGGCTGATTTCCGGACCGATGACATTGATAATCACATTCATGGGTTCAACGAATCTGTTCAGAGTTGATATTTCATGAGGGTTTGCTCGGTTGGCACTCCGGATGAATCCCATCCCCTCGATTCGTAGTATTCGTCGAGCATGCGGTTAAGATTCTCCTCCCCGATGCATTGTCCGTTGGCCGGGCCATCGGGTAGAGGCTCAAAGAGGGTTCTGTGGGGCAGAGTATCGTCTTTTCTGGTTAACCCCTCTCTGAGGTTGAACATCCTTATCAATGTCTCAACTCTGCCGGCAGTCCTGAGAAAATCCTTCTCCGACAAGGACTCCCCTGTTACAGCCTGAAAGTACTGCGAATAATCTTTAAGCGACAAAGGGATGAACTTGGAGTGAAAATCGCAGACCAGGAGCGAATGAAGAATACAGTTCTCATCATAGAGGTCTCTTATCATTTCGGCCTTCCCTTCCCCCGTATACGGGGAATAGTCCCCGAGTATCTCCTTGGCAGGAGGCCAGGCCCTGCGGTGGCCAGCCCCCCTCGGGCTCACGGCATAGGAAAGGGCAGAGCCGAAGGCCCCTCGCGGCTCGTAGCCGGGGAATTCCATCCCCTTTACGTGCATCGCAAAACGCTCAGAACCTCCTCCTATATGTTCCGCAGCTCTCCTCACCCCTTTCGCGAGTATATCACCAAAACCCTCCCGAGCAGTGATCATTTCTATAGCTTTAAGGCTCGCCTCGCTATCTCCGAAGCGAATCTCGAGCCCATCGGTTTGAGCCGGGGAAATCAACCCTTTTTCAAAGCACTCCATGGCGAACGCAATGACGTTTCCCGTTGATATCGTGTCCAGTCCCAATTTGTCACACAGGACATTTGCCTGGATAATTGCGGGAAGCGAGTCAATCAGCTGGTTGGACCCGAACATGGAAAGCGTCTCATATTCGGGCCCCTC
>CAYFXP010000508.1:0-1776 GCA_964346935.1 uncultured Syntrophobacterales bacterium | reverse complement strand
AACCCCGTATCCCCCGAATGGAGCCAGCCATCCCTGAGGGTTTTCGCGGTCTCCTCGGACATCTTATAGTACCCCTGGAAGACTGAGGGGCTCTTGGAGATGATCTCGCCCTCCCCGGTGATCCTCACCTCGGTCTCGGGAATGGGTTTCCCCACCGTGTCGAACTTGACATCGTCGTTTCGGTGGACCACCGATATGCCGGCAATCTCGGTCTGCCCGTATATCTGCTTCAGGTTTACCCCGATGGCGTGGAAAAATCGGAAGTGGTCGGGTCCCATGGCCGCGCCTCCGGTGTACGCATTTCTCACCCTGCTCAGTCCGAGATGGTCCCGGAGCTTTTTGTGGCACCAGAGATAGGCCAGGTATTTGAGGAGATCCCAATGCCCGGGGATGGATTTCCTCTCGAACTTCAAGTCGGCCACGTGGTAGCCGATCTTCATGGCCAGCTCGTATGCCATGCGTTTTAGCCATGTGGCGTCGAGATACTTCACCTGAACGGTTCGGGTCATCTGTTCGTAGAGCCTCGGGGGAGCGAACATGACGTGGGGCCCGATTTCCCTTACATTCTCCTGGGAGGTCTCGGGCTCCTCGGGGAAGTTGATGGTAAATCCCACCTGTAAGCCGCAGGAGATGGACATCATCTGTTCCCCGATCCAGGCAAAGGGGAGGTAGGAGACGAAGTCATCGGTCTCGTGGCAGGGATCCACCCGCATCAAATTCTGCCCCATGGTGAGCATGTTGTAGTGGGTGAGCAACGCCCCTTTGGGCAATGCCGTTGTCCCGGAGGTGTAAAAGAGGAGGCAGATATCATCCCCTTTTCCCTGGTTTACCAATTCCTCGAAGAGGCTCGGCTTTTGCTGATTCAATTTTCTTCCCAGCTCCTGGACCTCCTTGAGGCTGATGAGGACGGGATCATCGTAGTTCCTCATCCCCTTTGGGTCATCCCAGATGACTTTGGTAAGCTTGGGGCACTGATCCTTTATGGACAAGGCCTTATCGACCTCTTCCTGTCCCTCGGCAAAATAGAACTTGGAATCGGAGTGATCGACGATGTACTGAACCTCATCCATCAGGCAGTCCTGAAAGAGCCACACCCCGATGCCGCCGGCACACATGGCGGCCATCTCGGCCCACAGTCCTTCGGGGCGATTATCGCCGATCATGACTGCCTTGTCGCCCTTCTTCAACCCCAAGGAGACCAACCCCAGGGCAAGGGATCTAACGTTTTCCAGGTATTCCTCCCATGTGTAGGGAATCCAGACACCGAACTCCTTCTCCCTCATGGCCACCTTTTGGTCCCCGAATTTTTCGGCATTACGGAGGAGGAGTTTCGGTATGGTTAGATCATGGGTGATCTCGATTTCTCCCGGATACTCGTTTTCATCGCCGGGTGACATAGAGTTCCTCCACTTCGCCAAGATATGCCTTTATCACATCGGGATGGTTCTGAATCTCATCGGGGGTCCCTTCGGCGATCTTCTCGCCGAAATTCAGAGCCATTACGCGATCCGACAAATCCATCACTACGCCCATATCATGCTCAACCAGGACACAGGTTACCTGCCACCGTTCTTCCTCATTTATATCCAGAATAAACCTCGCCATGTCCTCCACTTCCTCCAGGTTGAGGCCCGCCAAGGGCTCGTCGAGGAGAAGAATCTTCGGTTTAAGGGCCAAGGCCCTGGCCAATTCCACCCTTTTCTGCATCCCGTAGGGGAGCATTCCGGTGACGTGGTTTCTGATGTGCTCGATCTCCAGGAGGTCGATGATCTCCTC
>CAYFXP010000507.1:0-9077 GCA_964346935.1 uncultured Syntrophobacterales bacterium | reverse complement strand
ACAGCATCGCCCTGATGGCAGATGCCGTCCATACGGGATCCGACGTCCTCACTTCAGCAGTCGTGATGATTGGGTTCTGGACGGCCAAGAAACCGGCGGATAAGGAGCACCCTTACGGGCATGGAAGGATCGAGCCCATCGCCACTTTGATCATTTCCCTCCTTCTCATCTGGGCGGGGATTGAGTTCGCCCGTGCTTCCTACGATCGGCTCCGTGAACCCCGCATTGTTACATGGAGTGCCTTTGCCTTCGGTGTGATGATATTTTCCGCCGTGGCAAAGGAGTGGATGGCACGATTCGCCCTGGCCATCGGTAAGCTGATCCGATCCGACATGCTCAAGGGTGACGCATGGCATCACAGAAGCGATGCTGTTGCCTCAGCCCTGGTGGCCTTTTCCATGATTGCCACCTCCTTTGGCTACAGGCGAATCGACTCGTTTTTCGGGATCGGGATCGCCCTTTTAATCATGTACACGGGATTTGACCTCCTGCGATCCATGGTGAGCGTTCTGGTGGGAAAAGCCCCGAGTCAGGATGTAATTAATCGTGTTGTGAGTGCCGGCCTGTCCGTTAACGGTGTCCAGCAGGTTCATGATATCAACGTCCACGAATACGGCAACCATAAGGTAATCTCACTCCATGTGCGGCTTCCAGGGGAGATGGATACGGCTCGCTCCCACCATCTTGCGCAGTTGGTCGAAAACGCCGTCTCCAAGTCCCTCACTGCCTCAACCGTTGTCCACGTGGATCCCTCTGAGTCAGCCCGGTCTCCGGTAGGGCACCAAGCCGTGGAAGATGAGTTGACCCGTGTTGTCACGCAATATTCCTCCGTGAAGAGCTTTCACGGCCTGACGGTTTCCAGCATCCGGGGGAGGCCCACCATTAGCCTTCACCTGGTCATCGACGGCGATCTGCGAGTGGAGGAGTCCCACGATATCGGGCACCGTATTGTGGATGAATTGAAGGAAGGCCTGGGCGATTGTCAGGTAAATCTTCACCTGGAGCCCACATAGCCGTTCTCGTATACCATTTTCCCTCTCCCTGCAGACAGGTTTTAAGAGCATAACGCCTTTCGATCCTCACAGGCATCAGCCCAATTGAAAAATGGTTTGACTCTTATTACCAGATTGTGGTATAAGCCTAAAGGGTTTCGATGACGCCCACCGTTACGATTCCGAAAAATCCGTAGTTCCAACCCTCTGGAGCGGGGGTATGAGAGGGGGTTTTCAGAAGGTGCCGATACGCGGCCCCCGAGGGGTTTATGTCTCCTCGGGGGTGCATGATCCATCTAACCCTAAATGGAAAGGAGGTGAATTTTTCCAAGAGGGCTTGACAGATTATTCATTTCAGTCTAAGGGAACAGCGTAACCGTCATTTTCGCTGTCAAAAAGGAGGGAAAAAGCCATGGGAAAAATTTCGAGGAGGGATTTTATTAAGACCACGGGTGCCGGACTGGCGGGGGCAGCGCTTCTCTCGAGCCCGTTCAAGAGCAAGGCGGTTGCCGCGGTAGCACCACCGGAGCTCCCCATAGAGAAGGACGCGGTCCTTAGGGTTCTCAGATGGAGCCCCTTTGTGAAGGGCGACGGGGTGCTCTGGGAGAAAAATACCAAGAAATGGGAGGCCGCCACCGGACGGAAGGTCATTACGGAGTATCTTTCCTGGGAGGACGTGAGGCCCAAGGCGGCCATGGAGGCCTCCGTGGGGGCCGGCCACGATCTCGTGCTTGGGTGGCATGATGACCCGTTCCTCTACCCGGACAGGCTTCTCGATGTAACGGACGTATGTGATTACCTCGGGAAGAAGTACGGCGGCTGGGAGGATGTTTCCGTTATGTACGGGAAAAATCCTAAGACGGGACGGTGGATCGACATTCCCATGGGCGCACCTGGCCAGTGTATGGTGTACAGGGAAACCTGGCTCAAGGAGGCAGGCTACGACAAATTCCCCACAAAGGTCGAGGACTTCATCAAGCTCTGCAAGAAAATGAAAAGTCAGGGACATCCCGTGGGATTTGCCATGGGCCACGCTGTGGGAGACGGGAATAACTGGACCCACTCCTGGCTCTGGACCTTTGGGGGCAAGACGGTGAACAAGGATGGCTCCGTGGCCATCAACAGCGACGGAACCAGGATGGCCCTTGAGACCATAAAGGAAATCTACGATGACGCCATGATTCCGGGCGTGGCATCCTGGCTCGATCCCCATAACAATAAGGCCTATCTCGCGGAAGAAATCGGCCTCACCAACAACGGGATCAGCATCTACTACGCGGCCAAAGACAAGTTCCCCGAAATCGCCAAGGACACCAACCACGCGCGCTACCCCATTGGGCCCTTTGGGAGGCCGGCCGAGCTACACCTTTTCGACCCGGCCTTTATCTTCAAACACACGCCCTTCCCCAATGCCGCGAAACACTATTTGATGTTCATGCTGGAGGAAGAGCAGTGCGGCCCGTGGACGAATGCCATGATCGGGTATGTGACTCCATCCCTTAAAGCCTACCGCGATCTGCCCGTGTGGACCGATGATCCCAAGAACTTGCCGTACCGGGACTGCGTCAAATACATGCTTTGGAACGGATACGAGGGGCCCATTGGCCCGGAGTCGGCCGCTGTCATGGCCGAGTACGTCGTGGTGGACCTTTTCGCCAATGTCTGTACAAGGGGCGTATCCATCAACAAGGCCATTGCGGACGCGGAAAAGGCCATTGCGAGGTATTACAAGTAACGATGCAAGGGGCGTTTCGGGGGGCTCCCGGTCCTAAACGGAAGGACGATGCCCTCCGTCGCCCCTCCATCATGGGGAAAACAGGTTAAGCCCGAGGCAAACCAGTGGATGCCTTTGCCGCCACCGAACAGGAGCTCAGGCCAAGCTTACGAGAGCGCTTCAACAGGGCCCTTGAGAACCCAACCTTCCTGGGATTTCTCTTCGTCGCGCCAGCCGAACTCATCCTCTTGATCTTTCTGGCTTACCCCCTCTTGCTGGGGCTCTGGCTCGGCCTCACCGATACGGTCGTTGGCCGAGAGGGACACTATATCGGCCTTGCGAATTACATCAGCCTCGTTCACGATTCGAGCTTCTGGCTGACCGTATTCAACACCTTTCTCTATACTGTGGTGGCCGTTTTCTTCAAGCTCGTTTTCGGAGTTGGCCTGGCCGTGGTCCTGAACCGTGATTTCAAGGGAAAAGGCCTTGTGCGGGCCATCGTGCTCCTGCCCTGGATTATTCCCACGGCCCTCAGTGCCATCGTCTTCTGGTGGCTCTACGACTCCACCTTCAGCGGGATTTCATGGACCCTGATGGAACTGGGCCTCATGGGCCACAGGATCAACTTCTTGGGCGACGCCTGGAACGCGAGATTCTCGTTGATAGTGGCCAATATCTGGAGAGGAGTCCCGTTCTTTACCATCGGCTTGCTGGCAGGGCTCCAGACCATTAGCCCCGATCTTTACGAGGCCGCTGAGATCGACGGGGCAGGTTCATGGGCACGATTCCGTAAGATCACCCTGCCCTTGCTCATGCCGTTGCTCACGGTGGTGACCGTCTTTTCCACTATCTGGACCTTTGCGGATTTCCAGCTGGTCTGGGTAATCACGAGGGGTGGACCTGGTGGGGCCACTCATATATTCGGAACCCTCTCCTTCCAGAGGGCCATGTCCGGCGGGCACTTTGGAGAGGGGGCGGCAATCTCGAACTTTATGCTGCCGATACTGGTGACCTGCGTGTTTATGACCTTCATCTTTCTGAGGAAAGAGGATTGAGGGATGGAACGGTTCGGTTCAAAACTCATAAAATTCTACGTCCCCACGGTGTTGTACCTGATTTTCCTCCTCTTTCCCTTTTACTGGATGGCCAACACCGTGTTCAAGTCCGACATGGAGCTCTACAACCTCAAGCTCAATCCCTTCATTATCCATAGCCCGACTTTCGACAATGTGGTGCACCTCTTCACCGAAACGATCTTCCTTAAATGGATGGCCAACACGTTCTTTGTGGCCATTCTGGCCACTCTCATTTCCCTGGGGGCCAGTCTCCTGGCTGCCTATGCCATCCAGAGGCTTCAGTTCAAGACCTCCGGCCCAACGGGTGTGGCCATATTCCTGGGCTATCTCGTTCCGCAAACCATCCTGTTCATCCCCCTAGCCCATATCATTTTCAAGGTGAGATTGTGGGACTCCCTCTGGTCCCTCGTATTAACCTACCCCACCTTCCTCATTCCGTTTTGCACCTGGCTCCTGATGGGGTATTTCAAGTCCATTCCCAAGGAGATGGAAGAATGTGCCATGATCGATGGCACGAGCAGAATCAATATCTTCAGAAAGATCATTCTGCCCCTGTGCCTTCCCGGAATCCTGTCGGCATTTATATTTTGCTTTACCCTCTCATGGAATGAATTCATCTATGCCCTGGCCTTCATCTCCACAACGACGAGCAAGACCGTCCCCATAGGACTTGTTACGGAGCTGGTCAGGGGAGACGTTTACCACTGGGGACCACTGATGGCAGGGGCCCTCTGTGCCTCGGTACCGGTGGCCTTGGTGTACTCTTTTTTCGTCGAACACTATGTGGCAGGCATGACAGGTGCATTGAAGGAGTAAGGACGTCATGGCCGAAGTAAAACTGGAGGATATCTCGAAATATTTCAACGAGGTGATTGCCGTCAAGGATTTCAATCTCGACATCAAGGATCGGGAGTTCGTCGTCCTCGTGGGGCCGAGCGGGTGCGGAAAGACCACTACGCTAAGGATGATCGCGGGACTTGAGACCATAACAAACGGCAACATTTACATCGCAAACCGCCTCATCAACAGGCTCCCGGCAAAAGAACGCAACATTGCCATGGTGTTCCAGAACTATGCCCTCTATCCTCACATGACGGTCTATCAGAACATGGCCTTTGGGCTGGAGCAACGTAAGGCCCCGAAAGAGGAGATCAAGAGAAGGGTCAAGGAGGCCGCGGAGATCCTCGGGATTCATGATCTGATGGGTCGGAAGCCAAAACAGCTTTCCGGTGGGCAACGGCAGCGCGTGGCGGTAGGAAGGGCCATCGTGAGGAAACCCGAGGTCTTCCTCTTCGATGAACCCCTCTCAAACCTTGACGCGAAGCTGAGGGTTCAAACCAGGGTTGAGTTGAAGAAGCTCCATGAGCGTCTCGCCACAACCATCGTCTATGTCACCCACGACCAAGTCGAGGCCATGACCATGGGGGACAGGATCGTGGTGATGAGGGACGGCCTCATCCAGCAGGTGGGCTCGCCCTTAGAGCTCTACAATGCCCCTGCCAACATTTTTGTGGCGGGCTTTATCGGAAGCCCTGCAATGAATTTCTTCGAGGCAGAGGTGGCTCAATCGGGCGATGTCTTATCACTCCGAACGGACAGCTTCAGCATAGACCTCCCCTCAGAGAAGTCAGGAGTGCTCAAGGGATATCCCGAGAAGAAGGTAATCGTGGGCATACGACCTGAAGACCTGCTCGAGGCCAAGAGGCACGCTCCGGGAAAGACCATCCAGACGACAGTGGAAGTTGTCGAGCCGATAGGGAGCGAGATGTACCTCAACGTCAGCGCAGGAGAATGCGCCCTGACGGCCAGTGTGGACCGAAAAACCCACGTCAAACCCCACCAGAGCTTTGTCTTGAGACCTGCCTTAGACTATCTGCACCTGTTCGACATCCAAAGCGAAAAGGCGCTTTCATAGAGCGGATCGGGAGTTCGTTTGGTGAGGATTACTGCAGAGATCCCTGAAAAATGTGAAAAACGAGCTCTGAGCGCGAATTAAGATTTTTTCGTTCTTGAGTTTGATTGCTTCCCTCTCATAAGAACATTTTCTGAGCGGCGAGGAGCGAGTTTTTCAAAAGTCTCGTGCAGACTAGTCGATAGACCCATGCTTGAGATTGCTGTCATAGCCGATGACTTGACAGGCGCCGCCGATACGGGCGTTCAGTGCTGCCCGCATTATGCCGATACCACTTTGGTCTCATACCGAAATCTTGCATCAAATCCCCGGACTTGCGCCGCGGAGGCCCTCGCTATTTATACCAACAGCCGCGCCGTGAAGGCAGAAACGGCGCGCAAGCGGGTCCGTTCCCTGGCGCGACGGCTTTCTCGATTTCGCCCAGGGCACGTATACAAGAAGCTCGACTCCTGTCTCCGAGGCAACGTAGGAGCTGAAGTGGATGCTGTCATGGATGAAATGGGATTTGAGCTGAGCTTTATCGCGCCGGCCTTTCCCGACATGGGGCGCGTAACACTCCACGACATCCACATTGTCCATGGGAGGCCAGTTGCTGAGACGGAGCTCTCGGGGGATCCGGTCACCCCGGTTACTGACTCAGAGCTATCACGCGTCATAGCTTCTCAGAGCCGATATGCGGTTGGCCATGTGGACCTGCAATTCCTTGAAGGAGATAGCGACGCCATGGTTGCCGAAGTCAACCGCCTGGCGGCCTCAGGGGCACGCCATCTGGTCTTCGACGCGCAACGGCAAGCACACCTCGAGAGGATCGCCCGCCTCGCCCTGGAAAGCTCGAAAAATACCCTCTTGGTTGGATCCGCTGGTCTTGCCCGGGGACTTATGAGCCATTTTCCAAGGAGACGCGGTCATGAAGGAAATAAACAGGACCGTCTCCCAGAAGGATACCATCTCCTGGTTTGTGGTACGGTCGCTGAGCCCACGAGGCTTCAAATTACCGCATTAATCGAGGCGTACCCGTATCAGGTGATCTCCCTCCCAGCGCCCTTGCTCCTCGATTCAACCCGGTGGAATAACCTCCTTTTGAACGCCAATCACGCTCAACGTATCTTGTCGAAAAATAACCTCATCGTCGAGGTTGAAACTGGGGAAGCGACGGAGGGGCCGATGGCCAAAAAGCCTTCGAGGCACAGAGCAGGGGAGATCGTAAGGGCATTGGGCCTCTTCGTGGCCGAAGTTTTGAGAGAGACAACGCCTGCCAACCTCTTCCTTTCAGGGGGAGATACGGCCAGTGCCGTCCTGGGAGCCATCGGTGCTCAAGGAATCCGACTAAAGGGCGAAATCGTTCCCGGAATGCCCGCGGGAACTCTCATGGGAGGCCTTATAGATGGCCTTCCCGTGGTTACCAAGGCGGGAGCTTTTGGCCGAAGGGAGACGTTGGTGGCGTTACACGAGTATTGGTCGAAAAGGGGCAAGGAGAAATCGGCATGATTACCGAAACGAGGCCCATCTTGGGGATTTCAGTAGGTGACCCCGGGGGCATCGGTCCAGAAGTCACGGCCAAGGCATTGGACCAGCGGGAAATCTACGGGGTCTGCCGACCCCTCGTGGTGGCCGATGCCCGGGTGATGGAGGACGTGCTCAGGTTCACCGAATTAGCCCTGAACCTGAATACCATCGATAGACCGGCGGAGGGACTTTATGAGCATGGCACGATAGATATTCTCCATATGGCCAATATGGACCCAGACTGCCTTCGCTATAAACAGGCGACGGCTGAACAGGGGCAGGCATCCTTCGAATACGTCACCAAGGTTATAGACCTTGCCCTCAAAGGGGAAATCGATGGTACGGTAACGGGCCCGATCAACAAGGCTGCGATCAACGCAGCTGGCCATCACTACGCCGGACACACCGAGATATACGCGGACCTCACTTCGACTCGGGACTACGCCATGATGCTCGTGGACGGCCATTTTCGCGTGGTCCACGTTTCCACCCACGTAAGCCTCAGGGAGGCTTGTGAGCTGGTGAGGAAAGATCGGATTATCCGGGTCATTGACTTAACGGATGATGCGCTGAGGAAGCTTGGGATATCGTCTCCCAGGATTGGGGTCGCGGGCCTCAACCCCCATTGCGGGGAGGAGGGCATGTTTGGCACTGAGGACGAGGAGGAGATTCGCCCAGCAGTGGAACATGCGGCCAAATCAGGTAAAAGCGTGGATGGACCGATCCCGCCCGATTCGGTTTTCCCCAAAATGAGCGGAGGCATGTATGATGCGGTAGTCGTGATGTACCATGACCAAGGCCACATTCCCGTCAAGCTGATTGGCTTTCAATATGATGACAAGACCGGCGCCTGGGGTACCGTGGCAGGGGTGAATGTCACGTTAGGCCTTCCCATCGTGAGGACGTCAGTCGACCACGGGACGGCTTTCGGCAAGGCGGGCGAAGGGAGGGCAAATCCGCAATCAATAATCGAAGCCATCCGCATGGCGGCACTTCTCTCGAGAAAATCGTAGCCTGCTCCTTCATCGCTTTATGCGTGCCGTACCACCTGCCATAACGTGGAAGACCTCATCGAGGGTGACCATGCTGGTGTCTCCCCGGGTGCTCTGAAGAAGCGCCCCATGCGCGGCCCCGAGTTCAACGCACTCGACCGGAGTCTTCCCATTCAGGAATCCATAGATCAGCCCCGAAGCAAAACCGTCCCCTCCCCCTACCCGGTCTTCGATCTCCAGGTTCTCATACCGGGTGGATTCGTAGAATTCCCCGTCATAGAAGAGAATAGCGCTCCAATGATTGATGAGGCCGCTGACAACCTCTCGGAGCGTGGTACCGATGCCTTTCAGGTGGGGAAAACCCTCGATCAGCCGGCTAACCATCCCCTTGTAATTCTCCACCGGGAGCTGAAGAAGCTTCTCGTCCACTCCCTCTACCTCGAATCCCAGGACTTTCTGAAAGTCCTCCTCATTTCCAATAACAAAATCCATATATTGAACTAAGGGCTTGGTGGTCTCCTGGGCTTGTTCGCTAGACCAGAGCTTCGAGCGAAAATTGAGGTCATAGGAAACGATAGTGCCCGCCTCTTTCGCCGTCTCCATCGCCTCTCGGGCCACCCTCGCCGTACTCTCGCTGAGGGCGGTGAAGATACCCCCCAGGTGGAACCAGCGGACGCCCTGTCTTTGAAAGAGCTCCTCCCAGTCGACTTCCTCGGGCCGCATCTGCGAGACCGCCGAATGGCCCCGATCATACATGGTGACGCTGGAACGCAATCCCGTTCCAACCTCCGTGAAATTGAGCCCGCAGCGGTTCTCCTTCCCCACTCCGTCGTAAGGGACCATAACCACATGCCGCATATCTACACCAACCGCTCTCCCATGATT
>CAYFXP010000506.1:0-2132 GCA_964346935.1 uncultured Syntrophobacterales bacterium | reverse complement strand
CTCATAGCACGACCTTTTTCTTCATAAGAAATCCCGGATTTTATTGTCAGCGCCTTCTGCTCTGTTGCCCGCATTGCCCTTCGCTCAGAGTGTGTGTTTCGTGTCCATGTTCGTGTGGTTCGTGCTCATGTTTCGGACCCCATCATTTCTCATTTGGATTTTGAACTTTGACATTTTGCCTTCCGCCTCTACCCTCTCAACCTCAACCTTTCACCTTTGTCATTTGACATTTGATATTTTTCGTTCTGCCTCCAACCTCTTCCCCCCTCGGGTTTACCCAAGATTTCCCTCGCCTGATTTCCGTACCTCTACACCGGCCCAGGACTCGATGTATTGAATAATCGTCGTAAAATCACGAGGTCCACCGCCCTGGCCTACGGCGTATGCCCAGATTTGACGAACGGCATTTCCCACCCACATCGGGACTCCCAGCCTCTCCGCTTCTTCCATGCAGAGTTTGACGTCTTTATACATGAGATCCGTCTTGAAACCCCAGTCAAAAGTCCTCGGAAGGATTGCCCTCGGAAACTTGTCCTCCGTGGCGCTGTTCCGACCGGTGCTTTCATTGAAGACCTTCAGCATGATCTCGGGGTTCAGGCCGGCCTTGACGCCCAACACAAAGGCCTCGGATGAAGCCGCTAGCGCGGTTGCGTTCAGGAGGTTATTCATGAGCTTCATCATTTGGGCCAGACCAGGCCTTTGCCCTACGTAGATCACCTTCCTGCCGATGATTTCAAGCAGGGGTTTGGCGTCCTCGAATACCGATGGTGGTCCCGAGACCATTACCGTCAGCGTTCCCTTCTTCGCGCCTGAGACGCCACCGCTCACTGGAGCGTCGAGGACCTCAATCCCCTTTTCGGCAAGCCTATCTGCCACCTGTTCAGCCACTTTAGGACCCGCCGTAGATAGGTCGATGTAAGTCCTCACCATATAGCCTTTCACGATGCCATTCGTGCCTAAAGCCACTTCCCGAACGACTTCAGGCGTTGGCAGGCTAACCAAAACAGTCTCCGCTTCGGAGGCGACCTCCGCAGGCGACTTCCCTAGCCGTGCACCGCGTGTTACGAGGTGTTGAACAACATCTTCACGGAGATCGAAGACGGTTAACCGATAGCCCCGATCAATCAAACGGGACGCCATGGGTAGGCCCATATTTCCGATGCCAATAAATCCCAGTCTCCTTGTCGTCATACCCTCACCTCATCGACCTTAGAGTTGAGATTTCTTCCCGATTGACGTTGCTCTTATGAATCAGGCTTGCTGGCTCATCCCTTATGCTGAAGGGAAATCCCGTGGCTCAGGAGCTTCTTTGATTGTACCGAACTTCGATTCATATTTCAGGACATTGTCGTTGAGCGCCTTTATGATTCTCTTCATGTGGCCTGGACTTATCACTACCCTGGCGTTAACAATTCCGGTCGGCGGAAAGATATTTATAAAGTCGAGGATAAATTCCTCTTTCGTATGGGCCACAGCCATATTGTTTGCATACACCCCGCGTAGAATATTGTCCGTTATCTTAATTTCCATCTCCTTCGGATTTTTGCCGTGCATTTGACTGACCTCCTTTGGGTGCTATTAGAACTGGGGGTCTCCGGCGACGCGAATACTCTCCACGACCCGTCCCCGCATCATCGCCCGTGGCCGGCCATGTAGGGGATAGAAGGCGAGCAGCTCGTCGACGGCGCCAGGGGGAATGGCGTTTTCGCCCTCGGCGGGATTCCACCTGGCCCGAACCTCCATCATTCTTTCCATATAGCGCTGTTGTTTCTCCAGCGCCTCGTGGCCGCAGACCGGGCCGTGGCCCGGAATGATTCCTTCAGCTTTGAGATCCCTTATTTTGGCCAAGCTCTTGAGCCAAACCTCGAAGTTGCCTTGTCCCATGTACGGGTGGTGGTCGTTAAAGAGGGTATCGCCCGTGATGAGCACACCCGCATCGGGAACCAAGACCCCCAGGTGTTCCGCCAAGTGGCCGGGCAGCGGGAAAAACTCGATTTCGATGCCGCCCAGGCGGAGGGTCAGTTCACCCTCGAATACCACCTCGGGCGGCGTAACCCGGGCTTCCATCATCTCCCTCACGTCATCCGGGTTCTCCCAGGTCCAGGTTTCGATCCATGCTTTCACCTCGGCGG
>CAYFXP010000505.1:0-3728 GCA_964346935.1 uncultured Syntrophobacterales bacterium | reverse complement strand
TCCGAGGATCGGATTTGGCTTCGGTGGATCAGCGCCAGCGAGGGGAAGCTGTTCGCGGATACGGTGGCTCAGATGGTGGAGGAATTGAAGAAGCTGGGGCCCAATCCCATGAAGAAGCTCTGGGTGGCCTGAACACGAGGCTAAAAACGGGAGGAACGGAGGTCCCTATGAGCGAAGGCGCAGTACTGGAAGTTAAGAATAACGATCTGGTTGAGACCCTAAGGATCCTGTTCCGCGATTTCCTGGAAAAGAACGTTGTGGACGCCCTTTTGATCCCCAAGAAGTTGCCATCGGGTGACGGCTATTGTCAGACGCTTATTCGGGAACCCGAAACGCTGGTTGACGTCAATCCCATGGCTCCTACATTGCCCGTTCAGTCCGCGCGGCTTATCTCGCATCTCACCGTCACCGATCCGGGATGCAAGGTGGGAGCCGTCTTGAAATCGTGCGAGATTCGGGCCGTCATCGAGCTGGTTAAATTTCTCCAGGTGAAGATGGATCGATTAACACTCATCGGAGTGGATTGCCTGGGGACCTATGAACCGTCGGACTACGCCAAGATGAGCCGGGAAAGCGGAGGGGGAGTTTCCATTACGGCAGGCTTATTGAAAGGGGCCAAGGAGGGTAAGATCAAACCTCAAGATGGATACGATCTCCGGCCCGCGTGTCAGATCTGTGAGTATCCGAGCCCCGAGAACGCGGACATGATCGTAGGCCTATTTGGCCATGACCCTCAAAGGGAAATCTTCATCGAGGTGCGCGAGGATCTTGCCGGTGAATTGGCCCAGAAGGGTGTCTTGGCCACCGGGGAAGAGGGATCACCCTCGAGGGATCAGGTCATTGAAGGGATTACGGAGGAACGGATCAAAAAGAGGGAGGAGATCTTTGATGCCTTTCGATCCAAGACGAAGGGCCTCCAGGATCTGATGGATGCCCTGTCCACATGTATCCGATGTCACAATTGCATGGTGGCTTGTCCCATCTGCTACTGTAAGGAATGTGTATTCAGGACTCCTAACCTCGAACACAAAGCCGATCAACTGATAAGATGGGCGGATAGGAAGGGGGGCGTGAGGATGCCCACCGATACGCTGCTCTTTCACCTGATTCGCCTCTCGCATATGGTAACTTCTTGCATTGGTTGCGGGCTCTGTGACAGCGCGTGTCCCAATGACCTTCCAGTTGCTACGTTATTTAGGGCTGTTGGGCAGAAGGTCCAGGAGATGTTCGATTATACTCCGGGGAGGAGTGTGGATGAGGAGCCACCCGTCGCCACCTTCCGGGAGGATGAACTCCAGGCTGAATCGGGAGCCCTCTGATCGGTGAAGGCCTCTCTGGCCTTGACCACAAGGGATTGTTTACAGGAGGAATATCGATGGGTAAAAAGACAAGGGAGGATTCCCCATCTAAGGATGAGGGGAAACCGAGCCAAGAGGTTCCCAGGGTTCCCATCTTTATTATGGGGAAGAGGTACGAAGTCCCCCCGTCATTAACCATCCAGAAGGCATTTGAATACGCGGGTTACCAGTTAATCAGGGGATGTGGATGCCGCGGAGGGATATGTGGAGCGTGCGGCACGGTTTATCGGTTTCCGGGTAGCCACAAGATCGAGGTGGGATTGGCCTGTCAGACCGTGGTACAGCCCAATATGTACCTAACGATGATCCCCTTTTTTCCGGCGAATAGGGCCACCTACGACCTCGAAAAATTGAGGCCTGACTTGGAGGCATTGGTGAAGCTCTACCCAGATGTGATGCGATGCGTTCAATGCAATACTTGTACGAAATCCTGTCCAATGGATATCGAAGTGATGGACTATATGGCAGCGGCCATGCGGGGCGATTTGGCGAAGGTCGCTCAGCTCTCCTTCGATTGCGTCATGTGTGGCCTCTGCACGGCGAGATGCCCTGCCGAGATCGCACAATACCACATTGCCATTTTAGCCCGGCGCCTTTACGGGAAGTACATCGCGCCCAAATCGGAGCACACCGAGGGGATGGTCAAGGAGATCGAGGAGGGGAAATATCATTCCATGCTTGAAAAACTCATGAAGACCGACGAGGATAAACTCAAAAGGCTGTACAACGAGAGGGAGATCGAGCCGGAGGGTGCCGAGGAGGGTTGGGTACCAAAGGATGCGCAGTATCTGTGATGTTCATTAGTCCAATATTCTGGCTGGAGTGAAGCGAGGTTTAGAACGGCTGGAAAAATATTTTTGAGAGGCGAGGAGCGACTTTTTCAGGGAATTCAAAAAGAGGGAGAACAATGGCAGGATACCCACCTGAGTTGAAAGAATTGATCAAGAGAGTGGAGGAGACGAGGGCCGCCAGAGTAGAGAAGAAGAAAAGGGGTGAGGAATTCCCCATGCTCTCCTTGCGGGAACGGGAGGAGAGGCTGAAGTTTCACCCGGACTATAAGGAGGACTCCCGCCGGGAAATCAGGGTCGGTCCAAGCAAGGGATATGCCATCTCCCCTGAGATCGTTGTTCTCCTGGAGGCACGGAGCAGGGTGGACCCGGATCAAATCGATCTATCGGAGATCGACTACGAGACGGATGTATTGGTCATCGGCGGGGGAGGAGCAGGCACGGCAGCAGGCCTCCTGGCGCAGGAGCACGGGGTAAAGGTGATTATCGCAACGAAGCTGAGGCACGGCGATGCCAATACCATGATGGCAGAAGGAGGTATTCAAGGGGCAACAAAGGGGAGGAAGGATTCGCCTTACTATCATTACTTGGACGTGATCGGGGGAGGGCACTTCAAGAACGACCCGGAATTGGTATATACCCTGGTTACCGAAGCGCCGAAGGTCATTGCCTGGCTGGAGTCCATGGGGATGATGTTCAGCAAGTCCGAGGCGGGAACGTTGATGAGCTTACACGGTGGAGGCACGTGCCGGAAGAGGATGCACTACGCCGCGGACATCACGGGGGCTGAAATCATGAGGACGCTCAGGGATGAGGCCAGGAGCCGTGTCGAGGACATCAGGGTATTGGAATTCTCTGCGGCGGTGGAGCTGATCTTGAACGAGCATGGTCATTGTGCCGGTGCCGTTTTCTATAACATGGAGACGGAGGAATATTTTAATGTCAAGGCGAAGGCGGTCATATTGGCCACAGGAGGTTCGGGAAGGCTTCATATTCAAGGATTTATGACGACCAATCACTATGGGGCAACGGGGGATGGTTTGATACTTGGGTACCGGGCAGGGGTGAAACTGTCCTTCCTCCATACGGTTCAATACCATCCCACTGGTGTCGTTTTCCCGGAACAGGCCGAGGGTATACTAATTACGGAGAAGTTCAGGGGAGCGGGGGCAAACGTCTTAAACATTGATGGGGAACAGTTTGTGAACGAAAGGGAGCCGAGGGATGTCGAATCCGCTTCCCTGATCAGGGAGTGCACGGTAGTCGGGAAAGGCGTTCCAACACCCACGGGAAAGGCTGGAGTGTGGCTGGATTCCCCCATGATCGATACGCTTAGGGGTGAGGGAACAGTGAGAAGGGAGTTCCCGGGTAAGCATATCCTGTTTCGCCGTTACGGAATCGATATATCCAAACAGCCCATGCTGGTTTACCCCACGCTTCACTATCAAAATGGAGGGCTGGAATTCAGTGCGGAATGCGAGACTTCAATCCCTGGGCTCTTCGTCGCGGGAGAGGTAACGGGAGGCGTCCACGGGGAGAACCGCCTGATGGGGAATTCCCTCCTCGATGTCTGTGTTTTCGG
>CAYFXP010000504.1:0-3223 GCA_964346935.1 uncultured Syntrophobacterales bacterium | reverse complement strand
TCACCGAAAAGAACACTACCATCCCCACGCGCAAGAGCCAGATCTTCTCGACGGCCGCGGATAACCAGGCTGCCGTCAGCATCCATGTGCTGCAGGGGGAACGCGATATGGCCATGGATAACAAAACCTTGGGAAGATTTGAGCTGGTTGGAATCCCCCCCGCGCCTCGGGGAATCCCCCAGATCGAGGTGACCTTCGACATCGACGCCAATGGGATCGTTCACGTCTCCGCCAAGGACCTGGGAACGGGAAAGGAGCAATCCATCAAGATCACCGCTTCCAGCGGCCTCAGTGAAGAAGAGATTGAAAAGATGGTGAAGGATGCGGAGGCCCATAGAGAGGAAGATACGAAAAAGCGCGAATTGGCGGAGGCCCGAAATAACCTGGACAGCCTGATCTACACCACCGAGAAGTCACTGGGGGAGCATGGGAACAAGATCGATGCCTCCGACAAGAAGGCTATCGAGGAGGCCATCGAAAGTGCGAAGAAAGCCATGGAATCCAACGATATATCCAGCATGAAGTCGGCCACTGACAACTTAACTCAAACCTCACACAAGTTGGCCGAAGCCATGTACGCCAAAGCATCTCAACAGGCAGGCGGTCCCGAAGCAGGAACGGCTCAAGGACAGGAGTCTGGCGCAGGGGCAAAGGGGCCTGAGGAAGAGGTCGTCGATGCCGATTTCGAAGAGGTAAAGGACGACAAAAGCTAACGATACGGTGGAATCAGCGCCGAAATGGGGGGCGAGGCCTCACTGCCTCGCCTTTTTTTTCCTCCCTTTACTATGATCGAAGTCAGGCAACTTGCCCATATCTACAACCGGGGATCCCCTTGGGAAATGCGAGCCCTTGATGGAGTCTCCTTTCGAGTTGAAAGGGGGGAATGCCTTGGAATCATTGGGGAATCAGGCTCCGGAAAATCCACCTTAGCCCACCATCTCGCAGGAATCCTCTCCCCTACGGAGGGCTCAGTATTTATCAATGGTTCCGATGTGTATGCCACTCAAGGTGGGAGGAACATCGTCAGAGAGGTGGGCCTCGTCTTTCAATCCCCCGCCGATCAGCTGTTCGAGGAATCGGTCTTTAAGGAAATTTCATTCGGCCTACGAGCGCGGAAAAACCTCAGCCGGAGTGAAATCGAGGAAAGGATCAAAGGCGTATGTAAGGAATTATATCCACCTTTGGAGCAACAATTGGACCGTTCCCCTTTCGAATTGAGCGAGGGGGAACGGATTATGGTGGCAATTGCCAGCGTATTAATATCGGAGCCAGAGACCCTGATTCTCGACGAGCCCTTCGCGGGATTGGATTCGGAAAACCGGGTTCGGGTCTCGCAGCAGATCGAAGCCCTTAGAAAGCGTAAGAGAACCCTTATTATCCTCTCCAATCAATCCGAGGGTATGGTTCATCTATTGGACCACCTGATATTCCTCCACCAGGGAAAGATCATCGCTCAAGGGAAGCTCCAAGATATAGTGGCGCCCAAAGAGATAGACCCAAGGGTGAGGGATCTCCTCCCCCCATTGACTCGGATGCTCGTTCACCTCAGGCAAGAGGGAATCGAGGTCAATCCGGCCCTCGACACTCCCTCCGCTATCTCCGTGGAAATTCATCACCTCCTCCAGAAGAAGGGAAAGAATCGATAAGTTTGAATCCATAACAAGCCCCGAAAAGACCTCCTCCCGAGGGATTATTGCCCAAATCAAAGCGGCGAACAGTAAAGGATTTTTCAGAATGTGACACTGCTGTTTCTTCGCTTCAATACCTCCAAAGTGACCCTTTCGGGGTTCGCAGGCGGGGAATACTTACCCTTTCCGGCTTCTAAAGGGCCGGCTTTCCCCTTTCCTTCGGCTGCGCTCAGGACAGGCCCTGCTCACCCTCGATGGGTACACGACTTCTCCCGCAGATTACGCTCAGAAACAACAGTATCCCTCTGAAAAAAGTACGGAAGCTCCGGATGCCTATCCCTTGACTTCGACCCCGTCAGATGATAGTATCCGCGTGGTCTTACCGGAGATTTTACGTGAGGAGAAGGGTTGTTCGAAAGGCTGAGAACAGGGCTCTCCAAGACCCATGCTGGGTTCGTCGCGCAGATCGAGCGGCTCGTTTCCGGCAAGAAGGAGGTTGATGAGGATCTCCTCGAGGAATTGGAGGAGATCCTCATCACCGCCGATTTGGGAATGGATACAACCCATCGGTTGATCGACGATCTCCATCAGAGGATTGGGAGAAGCGAGCTCGGTGACCCTCAGCGGGTCAAGGGATATATCAGGGACTCTATTCTGGCAATCTTGAAGGCTGCCGAAAGTCCACTGAACATCGACTCTTCACAGGCAAAGCCCTTCGTGATCTTGGTTGTCGGGGTCAATGGGGTAGGGAAGACCACCACTATAGGGAAGTTGGCGCATGAATACCGGTCTAAGGGAAAGAAAATCCTCTTTGCCGCATCGGACACCTTTCGAGCTGCGGCGGCCGAACAACTGGAGTCCTGGGCAAACAGGATTGGAGTAAATATGGTGAAACAATCCAGGGGTTCCGATCCCTCGGCCGTGGCCTTTGATGCCGTGGAGGCTGCCAAGGCGAGAGGGATCGACATCTTGTTTATCGATACGGCAGGTCGACTCCATACCAAGGAAACCCTCATGGAGGAGTTACGGAAGATGAAGCGGATTGTTGGACGTGAGTGTCCCGGGGCTCCCCACGAGATCCTCTTAATCCTCGACGCAACAACGGGCCAGAACGCTATTTCCCAAACGAGGCTCTTTAATGAGGCACTGGAGGTCACGGGGATTGCCCTGACCAAATTGGATGGAACGGCCAAAGGCGGAATCATCATAGGAATAACCGAATCATTTCACATTCCCATTCGATGTATCGGCGTTGGGGAAAAAATGGATGATCTCCGGGAATTCAACGCCGAGGAATTCGTGGCCGCGCTCTTTTGATTTTTTTGATAGGGGAAAGATTTTGCTTGACATGTGAAAAATTTCTTCTGTACTATAGGGTGGGAGTTATTCCGTTATCACCAACACATATCGGCAATTGCTTCCGATCATATAGAGCCCCCGAGGGTCTGCCCGACGATAGGGTATGGGGAGCGATCCTTGTGCCTGCCGCATTGCAAAGGGGGCTTCAATTCGGCCTCCTTTTAATTTCTCCAGGGAGGAGATGATCACAAAAAGGGAACTCCTTAAGAATTCACAGATTATCTAAGAACCCTGCT
>CAYFXP010000503.1:0-7711 GCA_964346935.1 uncultured Syntrophobacterales bacterium | reverse complement strand
GGGCGAAAAACCGCCGCTCGGTTGGCTTTTCACATCCTTCGTATCCCCAAGAAGGAGGCTCAGGAATTGGCTCGGGGGATCATCGACGTGAAGGAGCGGATTCAACTGTGCTCGGTCTGCTTTGACTTGACGGACAGAGACCCATGCCGGATCTGTAGCGATTCCAGGAGAAACGAAGAGGTTATCTGCGTGGTTGAGGAACCCAATGATCTGATGGCCATCGAAGGTGCGGGGGATTTTCATGGCAAATACCACGTCCTCCATGGCACCCTATCTCCCTTGGAAGGAATCGGCCCAGAGGATATCAAGGCCAGAGAACTCTTGCAGAGGCTGGAGGCCGGCAAGGTGAAAGAGGTAATCATGGCCACCAATCCCAATGTGGAGGGAGGGGCGACGGCCCTGTACTTGACGGAATTGATTAAGCCCCTTGGGGTAAAGGTTACCCGCATCGCTTATGGTATCCCCATGGGGGGGGATATCGAATATACGGACAGGGAAACCCTGGCCAAGGCCTTGGAGGGACGGAGGGAGATTTGAGAATCCAGGAGGGGTTTTGGTATAATTTGAAGGTAAAATAGGTAATCAAGCTGGACTTTTTTCTAAAAAAATTTTATAGTAGATTGTTCTTTTTTTAACAAGCAAGGAGTTAAGATGATCGAGATCAGATTTCATGGTCGCGGAGGACAGGGCGCGGTAACTTCGGCGGAGCTTCTCGCACATGCAGCAATCAACGAGGGTCGATACGCGCAGGCATTTCCCAGCTTTGGGCCCGAACGGAGGGGTGCTCCGGTTGTGGCCTTCTGCCGAATATCGGACGACCCCATCCGAATCAGGGCCAACATATACGAGCCGGACCTGGTAGTGGTCTTGGATTACACCATCTTGCGGATCGTGGATGTCACTGCAGGCCTGAAACCCCCCCACGGGATACTGGTTACCGATTCTAAGTTCCCCGGGGAAAAGGTGAGGGCCGATCTCAAGATCAAGGGCAAGTTGGCCGCTGTGGATGCAACGGGAATCGCCATGGAGGTCTTGGGTTTGGCCATTACCAACACCACTATGCTCGGCTCCTTGGTAAAGGCGTCCAATGTAGTACAGAAGGAGTCCCTCATCGAGCCCCTGAAGGAACGATTCGGTCGAATCGCCGATAAGAATATCGTCGCCTACGAGAGGGCATATAAGGAGACGGTGCTCCTCGATGGATAGGGAGATGAGAGCAAGAGAACGAGGGAGATGAGAAACGGTGAAGAAGGAACTGGATTACAAATGGACCGATTTTGAAAAAGGCTATGTGATCCCGGAGCCGGGCACTTCTCGGGAATATCATACGGGAGACTGGAGGTCGCTGCGACCCATTTTCGACCACGAGAGGTGCATCAAGTGCGGGGTCTGTTGGATCTTCTGCCCCGATACTGCCATCCGATTCGATAAGGAAGGGTATGCGGAAGCGGATCTGACGTACTGCAAGGGCTGCGGAATTTGTGCCAGGGAGTGTCTGCCCGGGGCTATCACCATGGTAGATGAGGAGGAATAGAGATGGGAAAGAGAGTGGGCTTGGAGGTCTCCTTCGCGGCCAGCGAGGCGGTGAAGATGGCCAATGTCGATTTGATCGCGGCTTACCCCATCACGCCTCAGACCCATATCGTTGAGCGTCTGTCGGAATTCGTCAACAACGGGGAACTGGATGCTGAGTTCGTTCCGGTTGAATCCGAGCATTCGGCCATGAGCGGCTGCAACGGCGCCGCGGCGGTGGGTGCGAGGGCCTTTACCTGTACCAGCTCCCAGGGATTGATTCTCATGAGCGAGATCGTATATTGCACGGCGCCCATGAGGCTTCCCGTAGTGATGGTGCTCGCCAACCGCTCCCTTTCCAACCCCATCAGCATCTGGAACGACCACACGGATGTCATGTCCATCCGGGATTGCGGATGGATTCAGTATTTCGCCGAAAACGGGCAGGACGTTTTCGATCACGTCATTATCAGCTATCGGGTGGGGGAGGACAAGGATGTTATGCTCCCGGTGATCGTCAACATGGATGGATTCAGCCTGAGCCATGTGATCGAGCCGGTGGAGCTGCTGGATCAGGAGACCGTTGACGGGTTCTTACCCCCGTATAAACCTGAAGTTGTCTTAGATCCCGCTCACCCGGTAACCATGGGGGCTATCGTTCTCCCGACGTGCTATACGGAGACGAAGAAGGCGCAAGATCAGGCGGTGAAGGCCTCCATGCCGGCCATCCTGAAGGCCTGGAAGGAGTTCGGCGATTTAACGGGTCGTTACTATCACCCCATCGAGGAGTATCGGACCGAGGGTGCGGAGGTGTTGCTGGTCACCATGGGGGGGATCGGTGAGACGGCGATGTGGGCCGTTGACCAGATGCGGGAGAAGGGTCGCCCTGTAGGGCTCCTCAAGATTCGGCTATGGAGGCCGTTTCCCTTTGAGGCATTCCGCAAGGCTGCTTCAAAGGCGAAAATTCTTGTGGTCGTTGATCGAGCGGTCTCCTATGGGGGACCCGGGGGCCCGGTGGCAAGTGAGCTGAGGTCGGCCCTTTACAGCCTTCCGGAGAGACCCGCTGTGGTGAACTTCGTCGCGGGGCTTGCGAGCCGGGATGTGGCCCCGTTCGATTTCATCGCTATGGTGGATCGTGCCGAGGAGACCTTTCAGAGGGGAGTGGGGGCCGAATATGAGATTTATGGGGTGAGGGGATAATGGAGAAGCTAAACGTCTACGCGGCAAAGCTCGTTCCCAAGAACGAAAACTTCGTCCAGGGTCATCGTGCATGTCAGGGATGTGCTGAGGCCCTGGCGCTGAGGCAGATTGGGAAGGCATTGGGGAAGAACGTGATCACCGCCAGCGCTACGGGGTGCATGGAGGTGGTATCATCGCCATTTCCCTTTACTTCCTGGAATGTGCCCTGGATACACGTGGCCTTCGAGAACGCAGCGGCAGTTGCGACTGGCGCCGAAAGCGGCCTGAAGGCATTGATGAGAAAGGGGAGGATTCCCCAGAGGAAGATATTCGTGCTCGCCCTGGCAGGGGATGGTGGGACAAGCGATATCGGTGTCCAAGCCCTCTCGGGGGCATTGGAGAGGGGCCACGACTTCCTCTACATCTGCACGGACAATGAGGCCTACATGAATACGGGGATCCAGCGCTCCTCGGCTACGCCATTTGGGGCATCGACGACGACATCCCCAGCGGGGAAGGTGATTCCCGGGCAGGTTACGTGGAAGAAGAACATGGCCGCCATCGCGGCGGCCCACGACATTCCCTATGTGGCCACGGCGTGCCCCAGTTATCCCTTCGACCTCATGGAAAAGGTTAAAAAGGGGGCCCGGGCCCCTGGGCCGGCCTATATTCATGTCCTAGCGGTTTGTCCGACGGGGTGGAGGTCGCCGCCGGATCTCAGCATTCGGTTGGGAAGGCTGGCGGCGGAGACGGGGATCTTCCCCCTCTATGAGGTGGTCGACGGCAATTACAAAATCACCGTAGATATGCCCGAACTCCGACCGGTGGAGGACTATTTCCGCCTCCAGGGCAGGTTCCGACACCTAACGGGGGATATGATCGAGACCATTCAGAAAAGAGTTGAGAGGGAGTATGAACGGTTGAAACAGAGAGCAAGTGCGGCTTTGGAGGTTGATCGATGAATTTCAAAAAAGTTGATTCGATTGTGGACCAACACGGCAACAAGGAATCCGAGTTAATCTCAATCCTGCAAGATATTCAAGAGAAGAGGAAGTACTTAGCGAGGGAAGTATTGGAGCATGTGGCGGAAAAAATGGCCATTCCATTGGCAAAGGTGTATAGGATTGCCACCTTTTATAACGCCTTCAGCCTCAAACCAAGGGGTCGGCACTTGATCAACGTTTGTTTAGGGACGGCATGCCATGTACGGGGAGGGGAGAGGATATTGGAGAGACTAGAGAGGGATTTGAAGGTGGTGAGAGGGGAGACTACGGAAGATCAGCGGTTTACCCTGGAGACGGTGCACTGCTTGGGGTGTTGTAGCTTAAGCCCAGTTATGGTACTCGATGGTCAGACATTTGGGCGTCTCAATCAGAACACGGCGGTGAAACGGTTGAAAGATTTCAGTTAAGAAGGGAAGCCATGAAGATCAGGACATTGGAGGATTTTCAAAAGGTCCGAGACAGGGGTTTGAAGTCAATCTATCCTAAGAGCGTAAAGGTGAAGGTGGGGATGGCCACCTGCGGCATCTCGACGGGGGCCACGGAAGTCTTCGAAGCTTTGAAGGAAACGGTTAATAGGGAGAAATTAAGCGCGACGGTGACCCAGACCGGTTGCATCGGATTTTGCCAACTGGAACCCATCGTGGATGTCCAAGAGCTCGGAAAGCCCAGGGTTTTATACCGGGAGATGACTCCCGAGAAGGCCGTTCAGTTGGTATCGGGATGGTTCGATGGAGAGGTTAGGCCGAAATGGGCCTTGTGTCGCTTTGATGAGGAGAGGAACATCATCACGGATGAACTCCATGCAAACGTTTCCAATGGGATGCCAAGGAATATGAAGAAAATTCCCCTGTACGAGGGAATCCCTTTTTACAGGGAACAGGTTAAGATCGCCCTGCGCAATTGTGGTTTTATCGATCCGGAGAGCATTGAGGAATATATTGCCGTTGGGGGCTATCAGTCCCTCTGGCATGTCCTCAACAATATGGAACCTCACGAGGTAATCGAGGAGGTGAAGCGATCCGGCCTCAGGGGCAGGGGGGGCGGGGGGTTTCCCACCGGGGTGAAATGGGAGCTCTGCCGCAAAGCCAAGGGGGACATTCGGTACGTGATCTGTAATGCAGATGAAGGGGATCCGGGAGCCTACATGGATAGGAGCGTGTTGGAGGGAGATCCTCATAGCGTATTGGAAGGGATGGTGATCGGAGCTTATGCCATAGGGGCCCATGAGGGGTATATATACGTCCGAGATGAATATCCACTTGCGGTCCAGAAATTGAGGCTGGCCCTGAAGCAAGCGGAGGAGTCCGGTTTGGTGGGAGAGGATATCCTGGGGACGGGCTTCGATTTCAGCATCAAAATTAACAAGGGGGGTGGAGCCTTCGTCTGCGGAGAGTCCACGGCCCTGATGGCCTCACTGGAAGGGAATGTGGGCGAACCGAGGGCCAAACACATTCATACCGTGGAGAGCGGATTGTGGGACAAGCCAAGTAATCTAAACAACGTCGAGACCTGGACTAATGTTCCGGTCATCCTTGCCAAAGGTTCCGATTGGTTCTCCGGAATCGGAACGGAGGGGAGCAAGGGTACGAAGGTCTTTTCCTTGGTGGGGAAGGTGAACAACACGGGGTTAGTGGAAGTGCCCATGGGCATTACCCTGAGGGAGATCGCATACGACATTGGTGGCGGGATTCTCGGGGGAAAGAAGTTCAAGGCCGTACAGACGGGAGGTCCCTCGGGGGGGTGCATTCCGGAGTCACTCCTGGACATTCCCGTGGATTTCGACAGGTTGACCGAGGTGGGGTCCATGATGGGGTCGGGAGGAATGATCGTCATGGACGAGAACACCTGCATGGTGGACGTGGCCAAATATTTCATCAACTTCCTCAGGGATGAATCGTGTGGGAAGTGCACCTCATGCCGTGAGGGAAATCAGAGGATGTACGAGATCTTGAACGACATCACGGAAGGGAGGGGCAAGCCGGGCGATATCGAGCTCTTGGAGGAGTTGGGATGGGTGGTGGCCGAGGCCTCGCTCTGTGCCCTCGGGGGGACGGCGCCGAATCCAGTTTTGAGCACGATCAACTACTTCAGGGGTGAATATGAGGCACATATCCAGGAAAAACGGTGTCCGGCGGGGGTGTGTAAGGAGCTGATTCAGTATTCCATTGATCCCGAGCTATGCACGGCCTGCGGCCGTTGCCGGAAAGCCTGCCCGAGCGGTGCCGTTTCAGGGGCGAAGAAAGTTTCCCATAAGATAGATCAGGAGAAGTGCATCAAATGCGGCATGTGTGTTGAGTCTTGTAAGTTCGACGCGGTGAAGGTCCAATAAGAGAGGAATAAGGAGAGATGATCGAGATCACCATTAATGGCGTTGGGGTTGAAGCGGAGGAGGGAACCACGATACTGCCCGTGGCCTTGGAAAATGGCTTCGAAATTCCGCATCTGTGCTTCCACGATGAGGTGAAGCCCTATGGAGCATGCCGGCTTTGCTTGGTAGAGGTAGAGAGGGGTGGCAGGAGGAGGCTAACTGCCTCCTGTACGTATCCCGTTCTGGAAGGGATTGAGGTCTTCACCGATACGGGAAAGGTCCGAAGGGCAAGAAGGGTGATTGCGGAGCTCTTGCTGGCCAGGTGTCCAGACAGGGAAATCCTCCAAGAGCTGGCTTCTCAGATGGGCATTGACAAGCCCAGATTCGAGTTAGGCCAGGAGGAATGTATCCTCTGTGGGCTCTGTGAAAGGGTGTGCCGCGAGGTAGTTGGTGCCGATGCAATAAGCTTTTTCAGCCGGGGTTACAAAAGGGAGATGGGACCTCCGTTCAGGGATCCACAGTCATGTATTGCCTGTGGGGCCTGTGTTTATGTCTGTCCCGTCGACTGCATTAAAATGGAGGAGACGGAGGAGGAACGGACCATCGTCCGGTGGGAGAGAACCCTGCCCATGAGGAAGTGCACCGTATGTGGCCGTAGTTTCGCGCCCTGGTACCAGCTAGAGGTTATTAAGGAAAGGGCTAAGCTTCCCAAGGATTTCCTCGACGTCTGCCCGGACTGCAGGGCATAAGGAGAACCGCCTGCGGTCTGCAAAAAGGGACCAGGAGGTGAGTGACGATATGGTATTCATACGATGGGATCCCCTAAGGGATTTGATGGAATTCCAAGAGAGGATGAATAGGCTCTTCGGCGAGACCGTGGCCCGAACCCGGAGGGAGGAGATGGCACCGAGGGGCATATGGACTCCTTCGGTGGACATCTACGAGACCAGGGATGAGATTGTTATCGCCCTCGAGCTAGCGGAGATCGATGTAGATGACCTTGCTGTGGACGTGGAAAGGGATGTTCTGATTATCAAGGGGGAAAGGCCGCTGAGCAAAGAGGCGAAGATGGAACAATACCACCTCATCGAAAGATCATATGGCCCCTTTAGCCGTTCCTTCACCCTCCCCGAATCCGTGGATCCCACCGGAATAAAGGGGAACTACAGGAATGGGGTACTCACCTTGAAGTTGCCAAAGAGGGAACCAAAAAGGATCTTTATTGAGTAGTGAGGGGAAGGAGGTTTCCTCCCCTTTTTTTGATTTTTCCCTCGTCATTTTGAGAATTGTTGCATGGCCCGATTGAGGGGTCCAGCCTGCTGTTAGAAGAACTCAATGGGGAATGGTGACCTTGTCGGAAGAGAACTTGCGTGCCATCCCCTCCGGAGGAATTTCACTCTATCTGGTCCCTGAATTTCCTTAAGCACTCCTTACTGCAGAAGTAGTGGTCCGTTCCATCGATGCGGGCGCGAATGGCGGAGTCCCTTGGGATATAGGTTTTACAATAGGGATCCTTTACCATCTCGCCCGCCAATTCCCGTTCCCCTCCAGTACGTTTGATTCGCCTCGACCTCGATGGGGAGATCCACCCCTTGACGAGGTAGTAGAGGAGGATGAGCAAACCCAAGAAGATGAGAAGCCTCATGACATCCAACCCTTGACAAAGGAAGTCTTATAATTTCTCGATTCCCCCTTCGCCCGTTAATTG
>CAYFXP010000502.1:0-3315 GCA_964346935.1 uncultured Syntrophobacterales bacterium | reverse complement strand
ATCTTATCCCCGTGATTCAGAACATAAACATCAATGAATTTACCGTTGACCAAGGTTCCATTTTTGCTCTTTAAATCCTGCAGGAGAAACCGTCTATTCTTGCCCTCAATGCTGGCGTGCTTGCGGGAAACCGATGAATCGTTAATGGGGATATCGCATTGATCTGTCCTTCCGATGAGCACCCTTTTTGGGCCGAGACGATACTCCCTGCCAGCTTTGTTTCCATAAATGATAACGAGCTTACCGAAGGGCACTTCGTTTCGGTTCCCTCTGCCCTTTTTGCTCGGCCTAAGGGCGGGAATCGGCCTGGTTGGTTTGATATCATGCTTCATTGGAAGAACTCCTCACGGTATACTGGCCCTTTGCCAACAATTCGCATATTCCGTACCAATTGTGATCCCTAACGGGTTCCTCCTGAGTAATTGCCTTTGGGGGATAAGGGAATTGTTGGCAGAGAGGCATGAGAGGTAATGTATGGTCTAGGTCCGCATATGTCGCCGAGGAGAGCTTGTGATTTTCCTATCACATATAAAATACTCTCTTTTTTTGTCTGCTTTTGCCACGCCTCACGAAATAAATGCCCGTTGTTACGGGAATGATGGTCAAGACTAATCCACTTAAGATTACATGGCCCATCCCCTCAAGCTCAGCTACTATAGCAATAATAAGCATCATCCAGACCAATGCGCTGATTGAAAGTAAAATTATGCCCATCCAAAGCCATATGATCCGTTTCCCCGAACTTGGGCTGTTCATTTTATAATACGTCATATTATTTATTGCGATAGAGGAGGGCCAGAACTGATCCCGGATTGTTTTACCTGAAACTTATCAAACAGAGAGGCAAAGCCATCTCGGTCGGCCTTATTTCGGGAATACCTACCGCCATGTTTCCCCTCCTTTTTAATCGATACAGTGAATCCCCATTCCGAGTTAACGGTAGCTCAGCCCTACTCACTGATCCCTCTATGGTCTAAGAATGTGGAATTTCACTTGGGCTTTCGGTATTTCCTTGAAAAGAATCTGGACCTAATCAATAAGATTATGGGGATCCCATACGGTATCATTACGTGGTAATACCTGATCTCGGCAAACCAGTAAACAATGACGGAACTACATACAAACGTAATAGGGAGGATGTAATTTATGTACAAATTTGACTGAATTGGATCTCGTATGAATTTGTGGAACAATTGTATCAACCTATGTCCGCTGTACCTTCGCAGGCATGAAACATCCAGAGTACCCCCCTTACTTTGGTCCATCACCAAATCGGCCCACTTCTCCTTTTCATCGCTCTTCATGTTTTTAAGAAAGACCCCCATTTTTACGAGAGATCGGGGATATATCCGGGCCCATCTGACTTCGCCGATGCCTCTCAACCCTTTCGCTTCCAAGTTTGCATTCAAATCCAAATCGAATTCCTTGGCCTTTCCCATCAATTTAGGTACGAAGGAGAGTACATCTGAAGCCGGATAATTCAGCTCTAATCCTAGCCCTTCCATGGATATATCCGTGGTTATCCCCTTGAATTGGGCCTGGATGGTTTTTCCGCCTCCTATATCGATCAGGCCGATATCGATGGGGATCTGCGCATTAAACCGCGGATGTTTTCTCCGTTCGATCTCAGTGGAATGCACCGGTTTCCCTTCTCCGGGATTGTTTCTTCTTCTATGAGATAACCCTCACATCTCAAGTTATGGCGGGCACCTATTCATTTCGTCAACCCGGCAATCCAGGAGAGCTAAGGTGACAAATGTGGTTAGCCTGAGTATCTGTTTGTGGGCTGGACCCACGGTTTTTCATCAAACTCTCGCGGATGGTTATGGCTAGGCTCACGTATGCATATCTTGTACCAATAGTTCTCATTGTATAACTGTTTGAAATTGTTATAAAATCAAAGTATCTTGTTAATAATTTAAACGAGACCACCTGAGGTCAATTTTCCCCAACGATATGAAAAGATTACACAAATAGGAGGTTCCGTAAGATCATTGGGTGATCCCCAATGGGAGTATTCACGGAGAAAACCTGGGATGAAGGGGATAAACGGTAAAAACCCAAAACAGAAGGAGGTTCCACATGAGAACGAGATCATTTCTTTCAAGAGCGTTGGTGATAGCCGTTGTCTTTGGCGCAATCTGGTTCGTTTTACCGCAGAGTGCTTTCGCTCACTGCGACACTCTCGACGGGCCAGTAGTGACAGCAGCAAAGAAAGCCCTTGAAAATGGTGATGTCACTCCGGTCCTCAAATGGGTGAAAAAAGACTATGAGCAGGAAATCCGCACGGCCTTTCAGAAGGTCCTGGCGGTAAGAAGCAAAGGCCCGGAGGCAAAAGAGCTTGCGGACATGTATTTCTTCGAGACCTTGGTTCGGCTTCACAGGGCCGGGGAGGGAGCGCCTTATACCGGCTTGAAGGGAGCTGGAACAGTAGATCCGGCGGTCGCGGCTGCAGACAGAGCTTTGGAGAACGGCTCGGTGGATGGCCTCGTGAAAAACATAACCAACGCAGTATCTAGCGGGATCCGTGAGCGTTTTGCCCGGGCCATTGAAAAGAAACAGCACGCCGATGAAAGTATCGACGCTGGTCGGGAGTTCGTGGAAGCCTATGTGGGGTTCGTCCATTACGTGGAGAGGCTGCACCTCGACGCCGCAGGGCGGTCCCCCCACCACGCTGAGTAAACGCGGAGCTACCGGCTTCCATAAACGTGACGCTTCTCGCTGCCTCTAACAAACTTCTATCCGTGTTGGGCTTCTTATTGCCACACAGCTATGTCAAACTTCCGGGTTGAGCGATAACTCCTAAGAATCTGCCTGGAAAGATTCTTCCTGATATAACGTGCTCCGCCTAGCGGAGTGCGACTGATGCTAATTATATTAGACGGCAACCATTCTAGCTCAAACTAACGAATTGCGTTTAAAATCTGTGATAATTGGCATCCTGGCTAGATTGTCTGATTCATCTTGAATCGATTTCCTGAGAATATCTCTCGTTTTCCCACCATTCTTAAAATATTCCGGAGTTTCCTGGATTTTAATAGGAGTATCTTTATAAGTGATCGATTTTATAGAATAAAGGATTTTTCAGAATGTGATACTGCTGTTTCTTCGCTTCAATACCTCCAAAGCGACCCTTTCGGGGTCCGCAGGCGGGGAATACTTACCCCTTCCGGCCTCTAAAGGGCCGGCTTTCCCCTTCCTGCTCACCCTCGATGGGTACCCCACTTCTCCGGCAGATTACGCTCAGAAACAACAGTATCCCCCTGAAAAAAGTCCGGAAACCCCGGTAAAAATCATCTCGATAAAGATAAAACA
>CAYFXP010000501.1:0-2049 GCA_964346935.1 uncultured Syntrophobacterales bacterium | reverse complement strand
GGGTCGGCGCCGGCACGGTCGCACTTGTTGATAAATGCAACCCGGGGGACATTGTATCGGTTCATCTGACGATCCACAGTCAAGGACTGGGACTGCACTCCCGCTACCGCACACAAGATCAGGATGGCACCATCCATCACCCTCAGAGCCCGCTCCACCTCAATGGTAAAATCCACGTGACCCGGCGTATCGATGATGTTGATCCGGTGTCCGTCCCACTCGCAGTAGGTGGCTGCCGAGGCGATGGTAATCCCCCGTTCTCGCTCCAGGTCCATGGAATCCATTGTGGCACCCACACCATCCTTGCCCTTGACCTCGTGCACGGCGATGATCCGCTTGGTATAGTAAAGAATGCGCTCCGTGAGAGTGGTCTTCCCTGAGTCAATGTGGGCGCTGATCCCGATGTTTCTCAGATTGTTGATGTGATTCCCCATGGTACTGCCTCGGTCTGGCTGTCAGCTTCGGGCTATGGGCCTCGAAGCCGAGGATAGGGCATGATGCCCGTAATCCTACAGCCCTTCAAATCAGTACAAGACTAAATTATTAACATAACAAAAAAAGAGGGCCTGCAACAGCGGGTCCCTTTTTTTGGAGAAGCGGATTAAATTCAATCTAGAACGGATAGACCTCCAAATCGATGATCCGATCGGCAATCATCCGCTTCAGGCTAAGGGCCTCCATTTCATCCATCATGGGCATGACGATATCCAGTATGACCAGGTCGGGTTCAGCTGTATCCAGTTGTTCCGGAACCCGTGACCCCTCTATCGCAGGACGACTAACTCCAGAGGAGACAAATCGTTGACGATCCATGACAACCCCGGCCCATTTCCCGACGGTTCCCGCTTCGCCATTTTGATAATTCTCGTCAGTAAAACCTTTAAAGACACCATCCCCCGGTTGGAAGGATGAAACTATTCAGGCAGTCTACCTCCGCCTTAGCTCAGTTTTCTCAGTGATTCCCTTTTACACGACTCTAACTCCGAAATGATTTGATCCGCTAACCCGAGCAACGGGGACTTCGGAAGGAGATCGCCCGCAATGCAGTAAGCCTGAATCGCTCGCACGAACTTACCGAATGATCCTTCTTTTCCTCTACTGCATATGGCCTGTAAAGGACATTTGGCGCAATTGTCGTGATTTTCCAGACAGAGCGGGACCTTTATCACTGCGGCTCCCAGGATTTCACTGTATTGCGTCATGGTAAAAGCATTCTTCAGGGATTCACGGATTTTCACCCATTTTTCCAAGGTGAGGTCGAAGGCGTTTTCCCCTGCCTCGTAGCGGGCTACGATCTCTCGAAATGTCACCAAGCTCCCCATACAAACTCTCCTCTTGTTTCTTTTTGACCTCGGTTGTCGGGGTGAGACCTGCCAACTCCCCAACCTCCCAACGGTCACCAAACTCTCGATAACCAAAGAACTCCATCACTTACAGCCATGCGCTGTTAATACCGATCCCCAAAAGATCAAAAACTGGCGAACCTTCTCTACATCTGGACTGCCCGAGGTCCTCACATGATCAGCACGCTCTGCCTCCACCTGTTCAACCTGTCGCTTGACCATCTCCAGCCGCTCGTACTCTCGGACAAGGCGCCTTCTCAACCACAAAGACACTACCCCGCCATCCCATAGCCGCCTAGTCTCCAATCGATCCAAAAAGCTTAGGCCCGCCCTCATCCGAACCCATAGCTTGCCAAAAGCCCCTTGATCCGGTTGATATGCCGAGTCCGCTCCCCCGTAACGCCACCAAATCCCGATTCTCCTTATCCCTCTCGTAATCTGTTTCTGTTTCCCTCAAAGAATTGAAAGTTCCAGGCGGTTTCAATCGGCTAAGAACCCCTTTTAACCCTCCTTATCCTCCTTTGCCACCTCTTTCTGGCCGCACGAGCCTTTCTCTTCCTCTTTACGCTGGGCTTCTCATAATGATTCCGTACCTTCGTTGCCTTCAGTATTCCAGCTTTCTCAACCTGCCTCCGAAACCGCCGCACCACCTTCTCGAAGGGTTCATCTTTTCTTGGAATTACCCTGACCACTGGAGCTATGACTC
>CAYFXP010000500.1:0-2463 GCA_964346935.1 uncultured Syntrophobacterales bacterium | reverse complement strand
GTATTCGATAACCGCGTTCAGATCGGCCTCAGTCATCCGCCAGCGGGGCATGGTCCAGTCCAAAGGCTCTCCATCTGGTTCCAGCCCCTGAGTGATGGCCCTCTCGATCAGCTCGTCCGTATAGTGATGCTCCTCTTCCTTGCCCTCGTGGACATGCTTCTCCCTGCCCGTGAGGGCCTTGTATCGGATGTCCGTCGGTATGGCCGTCCCCATCATCACGGGCACACCTCCCCTTCCGTGAACGCCGTGGCAGGAAACACAGCCCCCACCGTGCATCCTCAGCCACATGGGACCCCCGTAAAAGGGAATGGGATATCCATTGACACCAATGCCCGTATAATAGATCCGTTCCCCGGGGGATTTGAACCTCCTGCCCTGGGCCTGGACGGTCCTAGTTAAAATCAGAACCATCACAATCGCCAAGAAGAACATCGGTAACGCCCATCTTCCCCTCATGATTTCCCTCCCCTTGATTTGGATTGATAAAGTTCATCAAACCTTCGCCGGCTTGCAATGGTTTTCCCAAGAACTCTGCCTGCTCACCCCATGGGGGGCCTCCACGATCACTTCCATTCCCTGAACCTCGCAAATTCTCACCCTCTCCCCCCTGCGAAAATTCCCGTCGCGAGCGTTTGCCCTCCACAGTTCCCCCCCAAACCTAACCTTCCGCTTGGGGTTGATATCCTCAATGACCTCGGTATCCTCGCCGATCATCCCCTCCGTTCCGGTTTGAACTTTCGTCCTAATGACCAGAACAATCTTGTAGTAGACGAACACGCTTGCCCCCGTAATGGCAAGATAGATGGGGAGTGCCACCCTGAAGGGGAGGAAGAAAAACAGGGGCAATGCCAGAATCGGTAAAGACAAGATGATATGACACATGGACAGCCCCTCTCTTTTCCTAACCTGTAACGTACGGCCTCGACTCAATGTCCAAATGATAGATCCGTAAGGAACTTCCCCGTTCATCCCCCAATTCCGTGGCTAAATCCCTTTGGATACCTTCTCGATAACGCCCTTCAGCTTTGCGGAAACCTCCTCGGCGATTTTCCTTGTCTCCTCGCTTTTGATGATTTCCAAGGCCGAAACGGGATTGAGAGCCGAGACATAAACCTTCCGATCGTCGGTCTCATAAACAATCACATTGCAGGGAAGCAGTAACCCCACATCCAAGTCAGCCTGGAGGGTCCTGTGGGCGTACGGGGGATTACAGGCCCCGAGAATCACATACTTCCTGAAATCCACGCCTAACTTCTTTTTCAGAGTCGCCTTCACGTCAATCTCCGTCAAAACTCCAAATCCTTCTTCTTTCAAAACAGCCGTGACCTTGGAAACCGCATCTTCATAGGAAGTATCCAAAAAAGCGCTAAAACCGTATTCCTTCACCTTTTCCATGGCATTCTCCTCATTTCGCCAAACCGTTTTTCCTCTCCTCGAACTCTTCCTTACTGATTCCCCCCTGACTTATCTCCTCTCAGAATATCTAAGAGGCCCTTTCCCTTATTTAAGGTCTTGCTACGATAAGTTTAACGATGTCCCGGAAAAGGTCTCTCTTTTCCACAATGTGCAGGCTCGCCCTCTCCATATTTTCCACCGTATTACGGTTGATGTTGACCCCCATCGACTTAACGGTGATGGGATTCAGGACATCAAAAATTTCGCCCAAAAACCTACCCCCTGGTCTTACATGTTCCAGCAAAATGATCCTCCCCCCTTTTTTGCAGACCCGCTTGATCTCTCGCAAGCCCCTGATCGGGTCAGGAACGGAGCAGAAGACGAACGTGGCCACCACCATGTCAAAGGACCGGTCGTCAAACTGGAGATCCTGAACGTCCATGCCAAGTATATCCACGCCTACATGCTTCCGTATGGCCCTTCGGCGCGCCTTGCTCAGCATACCCGGACTGAAATCAATGGCCGTAATCCGCTTGCCAGGCGGATAGAAATCGAAATTCTTTCCCGTCCCAACCCCTACTTCCAGAATCGTATCTCCATCCGAAGAATCAAAAAGCATTTTTCGCCATCTCCGGAAGACGACTTTCTCAAGGAGAAACTCAATGAGGTCATAATAAGGGGAGATCCTATCGTATCTGGCCTTGACTCTGTCCGTTCCATTCTGTTTCAACAGGCACAGATCCCCTCCGGGACTTGCCGGAGAACCCTCAATCCGCTTCATTTGTCTCCGCTTTTGCGCTAGTTCAGATATGATGAGATGATCTCTTACCCTTTATTTCGTTTCCGTTAGCGAGAAAGCCGCCTGCTCAGACTAACCTCTCAGGTCCTTCATTTTTTCCTGAAACTCCTCTCTGTTGATCTCCCCCCGGGCATATCTTCTCTTGAGTATTTCGAGCGCCGAATCCTCTGAACCACCCGTATGAGAAGTGCGAGCCGATATCACCAGCCAACGGATGGGGAAAATGATCCCCACTATCACCGCAAACCAAAAGGCAACCATGAGAACGG
>CAYFXP010000499.1:0-2923 GCA_964346935.1 uncultured Syntrophobacterales bacterium | reverse complement strand
GATCCCCAAGCCCAGGGCGATAACGATACCCCATCGGCTCAAATACCGTAACCTTCTGTCCCTGTGTTCCGCCATGCTGATCCCCCCATTCCCTTAATTCTGTTTTGTCCTTGAGGGAATGTCCCCGTTATCCACCACTTGAACCAATTTATGGAGGGTATCCATTTCTTCCAACATATCCAGGTTCTTAATGATCTCCAAATCCTTAGCGAGTATCCGTTCCTCGGAACTAAGATGCGTCACAGAGGACGGGCTTCTGAACCCCTTCATGCTGAACCACCCCAATACCACTATCAGCATACACGCAGCGGTCAAGGCGGGAATGAGGCTATTGGGTATGCCAAATAATCGCTTTCGCCACCACGTCTCCTCTCGCTCCCCCTTCAATTTCCGCGTAATGGAACTCGCTAGGGCCAGGGCTTCCTCCCGAGAAAGAGCCGGAGAAGGCGTGTTTACTTTCACCGTTTGAAGCATAAGGACCATTTGTTCCCGTTCTCGTCGGCAACCCTCGCACGTCTCAAGGTGTTCCTCCCAGGCTGGACGCTCATTGGGATCCAATTCCCCGTATACGTCCAACCACAAACTCTCCTCGTGCTCAGGACATGGTTTCATATCACCGCCTCCTCTGGGCCCCCAACCCAGTCCTTTAAGGCCGTTCGCAGGGAATGGGTTGCTCGAAAGAGTTGGCTCTTGACCGTCCCCTCTGCCGATCCCATCACCTGAGCGATTTCTCGTATGCTCATGCCCTGGAATACCTTGAGTTGGAAAGCGATCCGCTGCCTCTCAGGGAGGGTCATCAAGGCCTTCCGAACCTCCAGGGTCAGTTGCTTGCCGCTCAGAGCGTTCATCGGATCACTGGCTCCCCCCATATCCGGCTGCTCCTCGGGAACCTCCTTCGTCCGTTCCTCTCTTTCCCCCGCTCGCGAAAAAATTCGCTCCCATCTGCGACGACGCCTTCTCCCATCCAAACACGTATTCACCACAATGCGATAAAACCACGTATAGAATGAGGAATCCCCTCGAAATTTCTTTATGTTTCGGAAGGCTCTTAAAAAGACCTCCTGGGTGAGGTCCTGCGCCTCCTCGCTGTCTCCGGAACACATGTAGTAGGCGATTGCGTAAGCCTTTTGATGGTATCGACATACGAATTCCTCTGTGGCCCATCGATCGTCCTTCTGGGCGCGGGCAATCAGTTCTTCGTCTGTCAATGACATGGGGGAACTTTCCCCTCGGATCTCGCTTCCTCTATCGTCTCAATGGGCTTAACGGAATCCTTTTCGGGCTTCCCCGGCCAAGGTCCCAGATGCCCTGTAAAGCACCCCATTTCAGTCCGTATTTATACCATGAAAAGCATGAACTTCACAATGCCCTAACAGGGCGTCTAACCCTTCGTGTTCGCATTCCCCGAGTCCTCTCGCCTCGCCCTCCCTTTCGGAACTCCTGCCCGGATCTGGGGAGCATTCTTCCTCTCTGTTCACTGGGTTGGCTTTCCCTCTGCACCTGTTCTCCTTGTGGCAGCGCCCGCCTCCTCGCGGGCTCGGAGGCCATTTTTCCCCACTGCTTTTTAACTTCCCTTCTCGCCCGTCCTTGACTTTCCCGGCGAGCCGTCCCTTTCTTAACGGGGCCGGGTGGAATTTCCCTCCGTTGCCTTTGGACTTCCCTTCTAACCTGCTTTTGGTTTTCTCCCCGTAATCTCGCCCTCCTCTTTAGTGCCCCCTCCCCCAGTTTTCCTTGCGACCCGGACCGTTTGACCCGCTTTACGGGGACGGCCTTGTTTTTGGGTTCCGTCGGTTTTATCCGGGCTCGATCTGAAACCCTGCCCCTCTTCATGTTGCCAATATTTTCCCGAGTCTTTTTTGCCCTAATTTTTTCGGTCCGCTTTCCGGCTATTTGCTCCGAACGAATTTTCTTGATAGCCTTCCGATGGGGCTTTCGCGCCTCATCTATATTCTTGACACTGTATCTCTGCCTACTATTTCCGTAATTTCCTATACCTCCCTTGTTGACCATGGGCACGGCTCGGTAATTATTAAGCGTTGAGGTATCACTCACCCTCGTTACCCTAATCTTCCCATAATTATCGACCCTGTAAAGGTTTCTCTTATTGATGATTACGGCATGTCTGCGGTGCTTATATCTGTTAACGTTGATATTTACATTCGTTATGTTGATATTCTTGACAACGACCGTTCGCGGTCCCCAGCGGCGGTGACAGTAGTAGACCTCACTGGGAGCCAAGGGCACCCAACCCACATGTCCATGCCAGTGTATCCAGGCCACTCTCCCCGGACACCAGAAAAATGGAAAGGGAAAGAGCGGGGGGGGCGGAAGACCTATGCGGACCCTGACATAGGGCACGGGCGGGGCCCAATACCAAAAACCCCTCACGAATACCCACGCGCCGTAGTGGTGGGTTACGTAGCCAAATGGTTCGCAGGGAACCCAGGTGTGGTCCCCGTACCATACGATCCATCTACCTACGGTAAATGGCGCCCATCCCACCCTCACATAGACGGGACGCCAGAAATAGTAATAATCCCCATAATAATACACTCTTTCCCATCTCCCACACTCGTCCAGAATGTGAGCATCATAGCGAAGCCTTGGCGGGAGATATTCGGCTGATTGCCCTTTTACCAGCATCCTCTTGGCCCACAGAGCATCCATTTTATTGTTCCATGCATCCCAATGGGGGGCTGTTTTGACCTCCCCAGCGGTTACCTTCCGGCTTTCTGCAATGATGGATGATGAGCCAGCAAGCACTTCGAGCCTCGTGCCGAAGGCCTTGTGAATGAAATAAACCGTTCCCTTCAGGGCTATCACTTCCACGGAGTCATCGTCGACGCACAAATCAAAGGTGGTCTCGGCGGGTGCCCTCACATGACCAAAGGGTGTTCTGGCCTCCATCGCCGCATCAAAGCCC
>CAYFXP010000498.1:0-2049 GCA_964346935.1 uncultured Syntrophobacterales bacterium | reverse complement strand
GTTGCTCCTGTTATCCCCGTCAAGGACGTGGAGGAGGCTATCGCCGTGGCCAACGACTCGGAATATGGTCTATCGGCGGGGGTCATCACTAAAGATGAGGAGAAGGGGCTCTACGTCGCCCGACACCTGGAATCGGGTATGGTCCATATCAATGACGCCTCGGTGTATGACGAGCCCCACATGCCCTTCGGCGGTGTGAAAGCCAGCGGTCTTGGCCGTCACGGGGGCAAAGCCTCCATAGAGGCGTTTACGGAACTACGGTGGCTGTCTCTGGAGCGTGGCGGGAGACACTATCCGTTCTAATCGGGGGGACGCGGAAATGCTGTTGGCTAGCCTGAATCCTGGAGAGGCCCAGGCTGCTACGCAGTTAATCGAGCCGATTACGTTTCTAGAACAAGTCGGGTGATGAGGGCGAATGGTTGATGCTTTGATCTTCATAGATGCCCTGTTTCTAGCAGTTCTTGCATTATTCACTTTCGCTTTCGTCATTTCCAGCGTATGGGAGCGAGAGAAGAGGGCGGCCTTCATTGGGGGCGTGACTTTTTGTATTTTGGTGGGAGGCGAGATCGGCCTGTTTGCCCTCAAAACAGCCGGGTTTTTCCAGAGCATCCCTGGCCTTCTGATCCTTCTGGTAGGGCTCGTCATTCCCGTTGCAGCTCTGCTTCTCTTAATACGGACCGGTCGAAATCCAAGGGCTCTGCAGGGTACAAAAGGGTACATCGTCGGAGAAGTTGAGAGGTTTGATGAAAGAGCTCAAGTTTTCGCCAGGAATCGCTCTCTTCCACCCGGTTCGGAGCAATATCGGGCGTTTTACAGTGAACATCCGCAATGGGAGGAGCACGATGCCAAGAGGAGGGAGAGGGGAGGGCCTCTGGGGGTCCCAGGGTTAATAGACAAGCCCCACGAGGGGCAAAATGTGGCAGCATTATTTGCTTCCTTTTCCATCCCTCCCCACCTTGGAAGCTCCCATATCGTGCAGCCTAAGGCCCATCCCCACTTTCACGAAAAGAGGATTTCTTTAAGCCCTGAGGAGGCCACAAACAGAGTCAAGGGCTTTGCTCTCCATCTTGGGGCTGATCTTGTGGGGATAGCCGAGCTCCATCCTCTCTGGGTCTATTCTAGAAGAGGAGAGATATTTTGGGATAATTGGGAGGAGTGGGGCACTGAAATTGACATAACTCATAAGTATGTAATCGTCTTTGCCATGGAGATGTCAAGGGACATGGTATGGGCTGCGCCCCACACAGCCAGCGCGGTTGAAAGCGGTGTCGTATATGCCAAAGGGGCATTGATCGCCACTGAGCTCGCGTCCTTCATCGCCAACATCGGTTACTCTGCAACGGCCAATCATCTCCGACACTATGATGTGCTCCTTGTTCCGATGGCGGTGGATGCAGGATTGGGAGAGATGGGCCGCTTTGGATATTTGATCACAAAGGAGTTTGGTCCGCGGGTAAGGCTGGGATGTGTGACGACGGACCTTCCCCTCATACCTGACCGTCCTGTGGATATAGGAGTGGAGGATTTTTGTAGGGTGTGCAAAAAGTGTGCCCATTGCTGTCCCTCTAAATCCATTCCCTTCGATGCTCCTCAGGAGATCAATGGTACCCTCCGGTGGAAGCTAAACGCCGAGACGTGTTTCGATTACTGGGGAAGGATCGGAACGGACTGTAACCTGTGCATGAGGGTATGCCCCTGGAGTCATCCGAGGACATTGCCTCACCGCTTGATCACCGGGCTAGTTGTCAGGAACAAGATCGCAAGGCGCCTCTTCTCATTCATGGATGATGTCTTTTATGGAAAGAGACCCAAGCCCGCATCTCCTCCGAAATGGGCCGCATATACATGAGATTGAAGAATGGAGAATGAGGAGTGCTGCTACTACATAGAGCGAATCGGGATATGTAGCGATGGACAGCCTCGGCCGTTCTGAAAAACGCTCTTAGCTGGCCGGGTAGTCCCCCTGTTAAGTGTTGTTGGTTGGAAAACCTTCCCGAAAGCTTCCGAGAGCGATGACATGGCTGAAAACCTGCCCGAAAAGTGCCAGTT
>CAYFXP010000497.1:0-6802 GCA_964346935.1 uncultured Syntrophobacterales bacterium | reverse complement strand
CTCCTCGGCCGGATCTCCCTGGACAACGACGGAGTGGACTTCTTCGACACCCTTTTCCTTGACCTCCTTTTCGGCCATCCCCAGGATTTTTTCGCCCACCAGTTGCAGGTAGACATACGAGGGCGACTCCTCAACGTGTTCACCCTCCATGAATTGGAGCACGCTTTCCGGTACTTTCCGTTCATGAACTACATGCATGAGGTAGATCACCGCGTTGTATTTCAGTGCCAGGTCGGTTGCAAACTCAATGGCCCTTCGTGCATGATCCGATCCATCTGTTGGAACGAGGATCTTCTTTACCATAAAGCCCCCTCCTCTTCCATCTGGGAATTTTTTCCGATTCTATATCCCGAAAATACATGAAAGTCAATTCTTTTCGGGTTGTTGCCCGAGTCCCTGGAGCGAACATTAAAGAATTTTTGGAAACCATTCTTGATGATCTTGTAAAAAGTAAACATCTGATGGCAAAGTAAAAAGCTCCAAATTCAAGGCGCGCAAATACTGAGGAATGAGGCGTACTTACGGTACGCTGCGGTGACGAAGGATGCAGCGCAACGCAGAAGTTGGACTTTTTACGAAGCCATCATTCTTAGTGAAGCGAAACGGCCGCAAATCCAATGTCTGAGCCTGAAAGGCGCGGTGCGGGAACGAAGTAGCGCCGATCAGGCGCTCTTTGCAGTGAAGCGAGCTTTAGAATGGTCAAAAATTCTTTTCAGAGAGCGAAATGGGATTTGGGCAACAGCCCTTTTTCAGCTGATTGCCCCTACGCTCCATTTCTTGTGTATCCTATTTCCCTTTGCTATCATAGGTCAATACGAAAAAAGCCAGATCCTCCCTTAAAGCACGGACTAATAAAATCGGGAAACGAGATACATAAATGAAAAAAGTAAGCTTAATTCTAGCCACCACCTTGGTCTCAATCGTTGTAGCTGGGCTGGTCACGAACGCTGCGGTCGAAAAGCCCATATGTACGGATCCCGGTAGCCAGCGCTATCCAGCGATATCGGGGAACCGGGTCCTCTGGATGGAGGTCCAAAGCGGAAACTGGCACCTCTACCTGTATGAGCTGACCACTGGCGAGAAAAAACGGATAACCACCTGCTTCAAGGGCCAACGCTATCCAGCCATATCGGGGGACCGGATCGTCTGGGCGGATGTCCGCAACGGAAATTGGGACATCTACATGTATGACCTTACCAATGGTGCCGAAACAAGAATATGCAGCCACCCCGGCCTACAAAAGAATCCGGCGATATCCGGAGACAGGATCGTCTGGGAGGACTGGCGTCATGGAAATCCGGATATCTACATGTATGATTTGTCAATCGGGAAAGAAACAGCGATATGCACCGATCCCACCTTTCAAGAGGACCCGGCGATATCGGGGGACCGGATCGTGTGGATGGATTTCCGCAACGGAAACTGGGACATCTACATGTATGACTTCGCCACCGGTACCGAAACCCCCATATGCACTGACCCTTACTCCCAACGCTATCCAGCCATATCGGGGGACCGTATCGTCTGGGCAGACCCCCACGGTGGGACCTGGGATATCTACTTGTTCGACTTATCTACCGATACTGAAACCCAGGTGACTACTGCCCTCAACAGCCAGCGTTATCCAGCGATATCGGGGAACAGGATCGTTTGGGAGGATTACCGAAACGGAAACGCCGACATTTATATGTGTGACCTCGGCCGATGAAGATCCATCAATCTACGCTAATGGGGTACTTCCCATATTTCTGGATGGCTTCGACCATGGCAAGGACATTCTCGGGTTTGCAGTAGGAAGGAATGCTGTTCCCGCTCGAGACAATATATCCCCCTCCCGGCGCAATCTCCTTTATTCTCCTCTTCACCTCTTCTTCCACGTCCTTCGGGGTGCCGATGGAGAGAGTATTCACATCGATATTTCCGAGGAGGCAGATCTTATCACCGTAGCTCCTCTTCACGTCATTTATATCCATTGCCCCAGGTTCAACGGGGTGGATGCCGTTCACCCCCAGATCGATGAGGTCGTCAAGGAGTGGGAGGATATTGCCGTCACTGTGATGTATCCAGGGAATGGTGATCTTCTCCACTGTCTTCCGTATCTTTGGCACCGCAACATCACGAAAGAACTTCGGGGAGAAGAGCGGAGCCGCCTTCCAGGCCAAGTCATCACTCGACCATATTATGTCAAAATCAAGCTGGCAGATTCTCTCCACAACAGCAGCTGCCCATCCGCAGTAGGCATCCATCACCTTCTCGACTAACTTCGGATTGTCGTAGAGGGCATAGGAGAATTCCTCCATTCCCATGCTCAAGTAAGTTGGAGAGATTCCGAGTCTCGTTGAAAAGACCAGTACGAACTCACCCTTGTTCCTGGCATACTCCTCGGGCCCCACGTAAAGGCTATCATTGTACGGATCCGGAATGTCTAAGAGCTCGATATCCTTCTCACTTCGAATGAGTCCCTTTCCGTAGAAGATCCGCCCATCCTTGCCTTTCACCTTCTCGGCGAATATTGGGGCCACAAGCCTGTAGCAGATATTGTCTCGGTGGAGCAGCCGTGATAGGGCCTTTTCCTCATCAACCGATCGCCGAAACGACCCAACCTCCGCTATTTCCTTGGGAGGCTCAAGGCACATGAGTTTTGCGCCCACCATCGGATCGATGCTCGTCTCACAATAGGGAACCCGATCAGGCTCCCCTAGGTTTAGAGCACAGAGGAACCTCTCTTTTGGCGTCATCTCCATAAACTCATTTCCCCCTGGTTATAGGCCCATATCCCTCTCCTCCTCCGTAATACATTCATCTAAAACCCTCACGGCTTCATCAATTTCCTCCCTCTGGATAATGAGAGGGGGGGCAAACTCAAGGGCGTGCCCCATGGTCTTAATTATCAACCCCTTCTTTTTGGCGCGATTGATAATGCTCACGATCCGCTTCTGTGGGAAAAGGCCCCTTGTTTTCTTGTCCGTTGTCATATCAAGGGCCGTCCATAATCCCATTCCTCTTGCCTCGCCGACCGTGGGATGCGATTCAAGGGTCCGCAACCGCTCTAAGAAATAGCCCCCCATTTCGGATGAATTCCCAATCAAGTTCTCCTTCTCCATGATCTCGATATTCTTGAGGGCCACTGCACAGGATACGGGATGATTCCCGTACGTGTGAATGTGGAGAAAAATCTCTATGGGCTCCAGGACTTCATCGCGACATCCGACGCCCCCGAGGGGGACATAGCCGCTCGAAATACCCTTTGCCATGGTCATTATATCTGGCTGAATATCGTAATACTCAACTCCGAACCACTTACCAGTTCTCCCGAATCCACAGATAACCTCATCGATAATGAGGAGAATCCCGTACCTGTCGCAAATGTCACGGACGATGTTCCAATATTCTTGCGGAGGCGCCAATGCTCCAAAGCCCTGCTGAATGGGTTCTCCAATGAAGGCCGAAATCTGCTCGGGGTCTTCGAACTCGATGGTCCGCTCAATATCCCTGGCACAGGCCAAATCACAATTGGGGTAGGTTAAATTAAGCGGACAACGGTAACAGTAAGGGGACTCCACAAATATGGTTCCCGGCATAACGGGATCCATTATCTGCCGCATGGGCAAGACCGTACCCAGCACGCTCAGTGCCCCACCAGTAACGCCGTGGTAAGCTCCTCTCCTGGAAATGACTTTGTAGCGCTTCTTGTCTCCCCTATAATAATGACAGTGCTTGGCCAATTTGATCGCCGACTCAACCGCTTCGGACCCGTCGCATACGAAAATAAATTTATTGATCTCTCCTGGCGCAAGTTGCGCCAAGACTTCCGCAAGTTTCATTGCGGGCACGTTGGAAAATTGCATGGGGGTGAAATAAGGGAGCTGGCAGATCTGGTCATAGGCCGCCTGAGCCATTTCTTTCCGTCCGTACCCCACATGAACTGGTCGAGTAACTCCCGCGACGAGATCGAGGTAGCTTTTCCCATCTTGGTCAAAGACTCGGACGCCCTCGCCTCTCGTCATAACGGTAATTCCCTCTCTCATCAATTCCCTCGATGTTCTGTGTAGAATGAGATGAGACATATCATCCACCATTTTTGCCTTGCCTTCCATCTCTTGCTCCTTTCAGAAACGGGATATGTGGTTTACTATTCTACCCGAATAGATTCACCGGTAACCAGGCCTCTATTAGTGGGGAGGCCACGTTGGACGGGGCGACAGGTAACGTTCTTTCAATCCCTCCACGGTGAACTCGCCGGAGTTGCAGAAATTGATTATGCGACGCTCCCAGTCCTCCATGAGTTGGGCCGCCTTGGGCACATCCCTCGCTATCTCCTTGGGGATGGAGATGGCGCCGTGCTTGTCCCCCTGGATGAGGTCGCCCGGCCTTACAACCAATCCACCGACCTTGACCGGAACTCCCACCTCCACCAGATGCACGTAGGCGTGGGAAACGCTTACGCAGCTGGAGAAGAAGTGGAAACCCATTTCCCTCACCTCATCCAGGTCCCGGACGGAGCCATCGGTAACGGTGCCGACACATCCCAGGGCCTTGTGTATGTTAGCATTCACCTCGCCCCAGAAGGAGCCCATAACTGGGTTGTCTATGTCGTGGATCACCGCCACCCTCGGTTCCGGAATCTTTAGGATTTCCTCCCACCAATCTGGCGGTTGAATCCTGCGGCCTTCCGGGGAATCGGCGCTTATGACGGCTGTCATTGCGTAGCCGATCATGGGCTCCAACTCGGGAAAGACGCACGTGATCTCCGGGAGCATAAACCCCTCGTTGCGAGGACGAATATCGAAGAGCTCGATGGCATTGGATATGGCCGGCGTGGGCCAACGCCGTAACGCCTCCAGCTCTTCGGTGCTCAGATACTCGGACATCTGTCACCTCCTCTTTGCTTTTCTGCAACCGCTGCGATTTCCGAAAAAGAATCGTTCACCCCTCTTGCCGAAGCGAAAACGCACCGAATCCAGTGTTAAGCCTGGATCTTAAAGCCCCTTTACCCACTTTGTCAAATAGATTCAGGATCCGAAGAGAAGAGATCGCACTCATGGGGAAGATCCCACATAGGGGAATGGATGGATGTGGCCAATGAGGCATCGCCCGCTTGGCGGGGAGGCGAACAAGAGGCTCCGTGTCGGCGAATCGGTAAGAATTGTTGACAAGAGAAAGAAGAGGTGATATGCTGGTCAAGTCATTTGACCAGCTTCCTGTTCATCGCCACCATAAAATTCCAGAAAGGAGAGAGGTAACGTGAGCCTGGATGCACTTTTCAGTCCTTTTTCCATCGGAACACTGGAGACGGAAAGTCGTATTGTAATGCCTCCTATGGCAACAAACTACGCCTCACCGGAGGGTTTTGCGACGGAACAACTGACCGCCTACTATGTGGAGCGCGCACGTGGCGGCGTGGGATACATCACGGTCGAGCACACGGGCATCCTCCAGCAGGGTAAGGCAAGCCCCAATATGTTGCTCATCAGCTCCGATGAACACGCCTCGAGAATTAAGACGACGATCGATGCCGTCCACGATGCTGGGGGAAGAATCGTCGTCCAGATTAACCATGGGGGCAGGCAGACCTCCTCCGGGGTGACGGGATCTCCCATTGTTGGGCCTTCTCCCGTCCCCTGTCCAACCCTCGGCGAAGTCCCCCATGAACTTTCCACCGATGAGATCGAGGGGATTGTCGAGGCATTCTCAATGGCGGCCAAGCGGGTGAAGGATGCAGGTGCCGATGGCGTCGAGCTCCACATGGCCCATGGGTACCTCATCTGCTCCTTTCTTTCCCCGTTTTCCAACCGTAGGGTAGACCAGTACGGGGGCGATGTCAAGCGCCGGGCTAGGTTTGCCAGTGAGGTCCTAAAGTCGACGCGCAAGCGGGTAGGCCCATATTTTCCCATCATCTGCAGGTTGAGCGGAGACGAGTACGTGGATGGAGGTCTCACAGTAGACCAAACGAAACAGATTGCCCAAATCATGGAAAAGGAGGGAGCCGACGCCCTTCACATATCCGCATGTAACCGGGCCTCGGGTTACCTGAATCAACCACCCTACTATGTGGAGGAAGGGGTCTTCGTCCATCTGGCCGAGGCAATCAAATCGGCCGTGAAGATCCCCGTCATCACAGTCGGCAGAATCAGGGATCCCATAATGGCTGACCAAATTGTTCGGGATGGCAAGGCTGACCTCGTCTCCATGGGCCGGGCCCTGATTGCGGACCCCCACATGCCCAAAAAGGCGAAAGAGGGGCGGATGGAGGAGATCAATTTCTGCATCTCGTGCAATCGCTGCATTCACACCTTTCGAAAAGGGGCGGTTCGATGCGCCGTTAACCCGGAGACGGGCAATGAATATCGATTCAAATTATCAAAGGCCGATCGACCCAAGAAAGTTTGGATTGTCGGTGGGGGCCCCGCGGGCCTCAAGGCGACTGAAATAGCGGCCATGAGGGGATACCAGGTTACGCTCTTTGAAAAGGATCATAAACTGGGCGGGAGGATGAGGCTTGCCGCTATTCCTCCCCACAAAGCCATCCTGAACGAATTCCTGGATTACCTTGAACGGAGAGTAAGGGGCTTGGAGATAACCCTGAAGCTCGGCAAGGAATTCACCCCCGATATGCCATCCGATGAAAAACCGGATGCAGTGATCGTAGCCACCGGGGCCATCCCCCTCGTTCCCGATTGGCCGGGAGTGAAGGAAAGCGGCGCCCTTTCCGTCGACGCCGCCTTGTCAAAACATGGAAAGGTCGGGAAAAAGGTCTTGGTGGTCGGAGCGGGTGGCATTGGCGCGGAGACGGCTGATTATC
>CAYFXP010000496.1:0-9654 GCA_964346935.1 uncultured Syntrophobacterales bacterium | reverse complement strand
CTCTCATAGCAGTATCCATCATCGAGTACATCGAGGCAAAGCTTGGCATTGTCACCATTGGGGAAAAAGAGGAAGAACTGATAGCTCAGGCGGAAAAGGCAAAGGAGGAGAAAATGAGGACATTCAAAGGGCCTTGGACGCTTACTCCCCAAGTAAAGCCATACGATTCTAAGGTTTTCCGACTCATCAAGGCGAAGGAGGCATTGGAAAAGAAACAGCCAAAGGACTCTTAAAAACCAATACTTTACCATGAGTGCCTTGGAATTCCAGGGCGTTCCCTCCTCGGTCAGGAGTCAAACAAGATCCATCTCGGGACGATACGCTCCAAGGAAGAAGAGAATCTCTCTCAATCACCTCTCTCCCCATACTCCAACGCTCGTACCATTGACCGCTTTTACCGGTTAGCACGCCTCTCCCCGGTTCGAATTCTGTTGAAAGGGTCAGCACCCCTTGTACCTTCTGCCACGACAACCACCTGGAAAGGGGCATGGCCCTCTACGGTGAAAATGGGGACAGGGGAATTTTTATTCCGTTCACCTGTTATTTTGAAGTAATGGCCTACCGGCTTTTCCTGGAAATGTCACGGCTTTGGCTTGAAGTGGACAGTTCTGTATTCAGGCAACTCTAGTCGGAACCACACACCCGCCATCTGATTGCCAATTACCTTCGGGGATTTGCCCGGTTTGGAGCGGTCACTCCACAACCCCCAGGTGCCCTGTTATCTTGGTATTGGAGATCACCTGGTCCTCTAACCTTAATTGTGTCTACTGCCATGTGGATGCTCATCAAAATCCCATGGAAGATGAATTGGCCCCAGAAGAAAATTTAGAGTTTGTTCGGCAAGTTGCAGAGGCAGGCACTAACGCCCTCATGATTGCCGGTGGCGGGCCTCTGATCTCCGCCGGCCTGCCTGAAATGAATTGAATATCGAGGGGTGGTGTGAACGGTGTCCCATCCGTAATACCTGACCAGATCCCAACTGCTTTCGGGCAAAAACCGTTAGCCTGGCAAAGAATTGAAATGTCCTTGGTAATTACACTGGTGATCTGAAGGGGCTTACACACATTGAAACAAGGGAGATTGCAAGAAGGCAAGTAACACCGTCGTTGAAAAAGCTTAAGTTAGTATGGTAATTTTTTTGACTAGGCGGAAGCGGAGGTGATCAATGGCGCAAAAGAAGGCATTCGATTCTGTAATGGATGAGACTCGGAAATTCGAGCCACCGCTTGCCCTGAGTAGGCAGGCCTACGTAAAGAGTTTTGCTGAATATGAGGAGACCTACCAGAAGTCTATCCAAGACCCTGAGGGATTCTGGGTAGAGATGGCTGACCAACTTGAGTGGTTCAAAAAATGGGAGCATGTTTTGGAGGCTGACTTTACCAAGGCGGCGATTCGTTGGTTTACGGGGGGGAAATTGAACGCTTCGTTCAATTGCCTGGATCGATATCTTCGTGAACGCAGGGAAAACAAAGCCGCCCTCATTTGGGAGGGAGAACCCGAAGGGCACAACCGGATTTATACATACCAAGAACTTCACCGAGAAGTCTGCAAATTTGCCAACGTCTTGAAGAAGAAGGGGCTGAAAAAAGGTGACCGAGTTGCCCTTTACATGCCTATGATTCCCGAGCTTCCCATCGCCATGTTAGCTTGCGCTCGCATCGGTGTGATCCATAGCGTGGTCTTCGGTGGTTTCAGCGCCGAATCACTGAGGGATCGAATATTGGACTGTGAGGCTAAACTCTTGGTTACCACCGATGGCAGTTTTCGAGGCGGAAAGGTGATCGGGTTAAAGGATAACGCGGATGGAGCTCTGCGGGAATGTCCCAGTGTCGAATCCTGCATCGTCCGCAAGCGCACCAATATCGATGTGACCATGGAAAACGGAAGGGATAGCTGGTGGGAAGAGGAGATGGCTGCTGAAGATATCACCCCCCGCTGTGGCCCCGAGGAGATGGATGCCGAAGATCCCCTTTTCATCCTCTACACGAGCGGGAGTACCGGTAAGCCGAAAGGAGTGCTCCATACCACCGGTGGCTATCTCCTCTATGCACTACAGACCACGAAATGGATCTTCGATGTAAAGGATGAGGATATCTATTGGTGCACAGCGGATATTGGTTGGGTCACCGGTCATAGCTATATCGTCTATGGCCCCTTGGCTTTGGGAGTTACCAGCGTCATGTTCGAGGGCGTCCCCACATATCCCAATCCCGACCGCTTTTGGGAGATCGTTGAGAAATACAACGTGAATATATTCTACACGGCACCTACCGCCATCCGGGCCCTGATGCGAGAAGGCGATGATTGGCCTCGGAAAAGGAATTTGAGCAGCTTGCGCATTCTTGGAACGGTAGGGGAACCCATCAACCCGGAGGCCTGGATGTGGTATTACAACGTGATCGGAGGGGGAAGATGTCCCATCATGGACACCTACTGGCAAACGGAGACAGGGGGGAGTATCATCAGCCCACTCCCCGGTGCGATTCCCATCAAACCGGGATCGGCTACTTTTCCTTTCCCCGGTATCGACGCCGTGGTGGTTCGAGAGGATGGGTCCGAATGTGGCACCAACGAGGGAGGCTATCTCTGTGTCCGCAAACCATGGCCCGGGATTATGAGGACTGTTTACGGCGATCCGGGGAGATTTGTAGATACCTATTTTTCTCAGTTTCCCGGGATGTACTTCACGGGCGACGGTGCGAGAAGGGATGAGGAAGGCTACTTCTGGCTGATGGGTAGGGTGGATGATGTCATCAATGTCTCGGGCCATCGCCTCGGAACGGCGGAGATCGAAAGCGCCCTGGTATCCCACGCAATGGTGGCCGAAGCGGCCGTTGTGGGGTTTTCCCATGATATCAAAGGACAGGGGATCTATGCCTTTGTGACCCTGAAAACTGGCGTTGAAAAAACGGACGACCTGAAGAAAAACTTGGTTCGCCATGTCCGCAAGGAGATCGGACCCATTGCAACACCGGATAAGATCCATTTCGCAGACGCCCTCCCCAAGACCCGAAGCGGAAAGATCATGCGGAGGATATTGAGAAAGATAGCCGAAGGAGCTATCGAGGATTTGGGTGATACCTCAACCCTGGCCGATCCATCCGTTGTGGAGGCCCTGGTCGCCGAAAGGCAATGAGGCAGGACCGCTTTTGTCTTCCTGCCTTTTGTAGCAAAGGGACTATCCTTCAGGACTATTCTTCCCACGTCTTTGAAATTCCGCCGCCTTTGACTTCGTTTTATCAGTATCGCACAAAATACCAGCTTCGGTTGATTCAGATTTTCTTAGACCATAAACCAACTCGTTTTTACTGGTGCTCTAAACAAATAGCTCTTCCCAACATCTCCCTTTCCATCCGAAAAATGCTTTGTGAAAAAATTATCTTTTTCCTTGCGTTATCGCTTCAATCTGCGATATAGTTAACTGATTAGCGGCTCCAAATTCTGCGGGGAAGCCTTGAATTTAGCGTACAGGAGGTAAAGCGTTGAAGTTCTCCAAGGTTCCAGAGGCGACTATCCGGCGCCTATCCAGATATTCAAGGTGTTTGGAGCAATTACAGGCCAAGGGCGAAAAAGTGGTTTCCTCGGCACAACTAGCCACGATGTGCGCGGTCAATGCGGCCCAAGTCAGAAAGGACTTGGCGTACTTCGGGGAGTTCGGTATAAGGGGGGTTGGTTATTACGTCAGGGATTTGCTCTTTGATATCAAACGGATCCTCGGATTAGATAAAGAATGGAGAATGGCGATTATCGGGATGGGAAACCTTGGTTCGGCGCTCCTATCCTATAAGGACTTTTTGAAACAGAACTACAAAATCGTTGCCGCTTTCGATATCGATCCGCCTAAGGTCATTGGGAGGATATCGGAAAAGCTTGGGAAACCCGTTGAAATCCTTCATCCCCATACACTAAAGGAAGTAGTGAAGGAGAGGAACATCGAGATCGGAATTATCACAACTCCGGCAGATCAAGCCCAAAAGGTCGCGGATCAACTGGTGGGAGCCAATGTCCGGGGAATCCTCAACTTCGCCCCCGCCCAGATAGAGGTTCCAGATGGGTACACCGTAAAGAACGTCTTCTTCACAACCGTATTGGATAATCTCTCCTACCTCCTATCCATTTAATTCCATAAGTCCCATAGTTGGCTTTTCCCCCCGTTTAAGAAGAAGGGCTACTTCTCCCGTGGCCACCAATAATCATTTCATTACCATACGAGGGCTACCCAGCGTTCCCCGTAAGGAGAAGGAATAAATACCCTCGGTCTTCCCACGCCGACCGAGAAGGGAGAGAAGGGCCCGATGCTTGGGATCGAATTTAGCAGAAGGTTTAACCGTGACCCTCAGGTTGAGCCGGCTCTGGGAGAAGGTGGGATTGAGGAAGATGTTTCCGAGCACCTGGCCGTTAAAATCGCCTCCTGAGAATGCGAGACGCTTGATGATGGCGCTCCCATCCCTTAGTTCTATATTACCCTGAATGAGACCGACGGGGAGAGGAGCGAGCCCGGGCACGGGCAATCTGCTCAACATTGCCTCCCTGATGGTGAATTCGGCTGTCCCGGATTGCCGGGAGATACCCCCTTCGCCAAAGGTTAACCCTGTTTTTCCCTTCAGGATTCCCGCCATCTCCACGCCCAAGACGTCGCTCAGAATGTGGATCCGCCGGAGGTTTATATCCCTTCCCCACAGCCTTAATTCGCCTTGATCTCTTCTCTTGGAGGTCCCTCCTTCCACTATGCCACCAAATACCTCTCCCCATAGCCGAAAATGGACCTCTCCCTTGAGAAGTCGAAGGAGGGAAATGGTAACCCTAAATCGCTCGATCCCCAGCACCTTAATCTTTTTCGGGCCCACCATGGAGTAGATAACCACGTTCTTAAAGGTTAAGCCCAAAAGAGGATAAGGGATGACCTCCTCAATTTCGTAGAGGAAGGGGGTTTTGACCTCCAACTCTTCTATGATTCTCCTCTTAAGGGATTCGTAAGGGAACCCGATATAGAGGAAAACCATGAAAAGCAGTATAACAAGCAGGACGAAAATGACAGGGTGGAAGGCCTTCTTCCCCTTCATCCCGATGGTCAATGGTTTCCTCCTCGAGGTAGGAAAAGGGTTAATTCCTCAATGCGTCCAAGAGAAATGCCTCCATCTCTCCAAGCGTAAGCATTCCCGGGGGGATGGAATGACCCATCTGCTCCAAGCGGAGGGAGAGCTCGGCAACTGGGGGGAGAGCACATCCCTTCTCCATCAAATCGCTGCAAAGGGAGGAAATATCAGCGGACATATATCTCGTGGTCAACCTTCCATTCTTCAAGATGAGAACGAAATCCGCATAACGTGCTTCTTCAATGGAAGTGGTGAAGTGGATGATGGCCATCTTCCTCCTGGCGTTCAGCTTCGACAGAATGGACATGAATCGGCTTCTCCAATGGGAATCGAGCCTTGAGGTAACCTCATCGAGGAGAAGGTAATTCGGTTCCAAAGCCAGGACTGCAGCGATGGCTACCCTTTGCTGCTGGCCTCTGGATAGGAAGTGCAAGGGCACGCTCAGAAATCGCTCCATTCCAAGCAAACTCAGATATTTCCGTATCCTCCTTCGCATCTGCTCCCGTTCCACTCCCATACATTCCAGGCCAAAAGCCATTTCCTCCTCCACCGTGGGGAACAGGAGTTGGTCTTCGGGGTTGGAAAAGATGAGCCCTATATCGGACCTTCCCTCACCTGGGTGGATTGGTTGCCCATCGATTGAGATTTCACCCGATGAGGGATGCAGCAGGCCTTTAATCAACTTGGCTAATGTGGTCTTCCCAGACGCATTTCTCCCAAGGATGGCGACATACCCTCCCCTCTCAACTTTTAGGCTCAGGTCAGTTAAGAGGAAATGTCCGCCCTTTGGATATCCATAGCCAAAACAAACCCTTATCAATTCAAGCATCGCGTGGGTATCCGGGGGAAGAAAGGGAGAAAAGACGGCACGGATTCTGTATGATCGAAGTGGGGGTTACTTCTTCTTTTGGTCTTTCCCAGCGCCTTTCTTCGCTGGAGCTCTTACCTTCCCCCCTTCCTTCGCAGGGGGTGTTTTGCTGCGTTCTTTCCTTTTGGCAGTCGATTTGGACGTTGGGGCCTTCTTCTTTGTTCCTGTCTTTTCCTTTTTGCGCGGGGATGCCTTGGAAGTTAACTCGATCACGCTTAAGAAAGCACCATCGCCAAGGCGATGACCCGCCTTGAAGATTCTTGTATATCCCCCCTCTCGCTCTTGAAAGCGGGGAGCAATGTCTTCAAAGAGCTTTTTGACAGCTTTCCTATCTCTGATAACGGCCAGCGCATGCCTCCTTGCGTGGAGGTTTCCTTGTTTTCCAAGGGTGATCATTCTTTCAGCGAGCTTTCGAAGTTCCCTTGCCTTGGCATCGGTAGTCTCTATCCTTTCGTTGTTGAAAAACGAGGCCACCATGTTTCTCAACATCGATACCCTATGACTGGAATCACGGCCGAGCTTTCTTCCCGCTTTTTGATGTCGCATGGGGGGATCTCTCCTTATCCTTCTGGAGCTGTCGATTCCCCTTCGGCCTTTTCCTCGGGCTCAGGGGGAAAATCCTCCAATTTCATGCCGAAACTGAGGCCCATTTCTCCCAGTATCTCCTTGATCTCGTTTAGGGATTTTCTACCGAAGTTCTTGGTCGCCAGGATCTCTGATTCCGTCTTTTGAACAAGTTCTCCGATCAACTTAATATTGGCATGTTTGAGGCAATTGGCAGACCTGACCGAAAGCTCCAACTCATCCACGCTCTTGTACAGGTGCTCGTTCAACCTTTCCTGCTCCTGCTCCACTTCTTCCTCCTCCTCCGTCTCGGGCTCTTCCTCGAAGTTGATAAATATACTGAGCTGGTCCTTCAAGATCTTGGCCGCATAGGCGATGGCATCTTCCGGATGCACACATCCATTGGTCCAAACCTCCAAGGTCAACTTATCGTAATCGGTGATCTGCCCCACCCGTGCATTGGTTACCGTATAATTTACCTTCTTAATAGGCGAAAATATGGCATCGATGGGGACGGTTCCAATGGGTTGTCCTTCCTCCTTGTTCCTCTCAGCAGGTACATATCCTTTCCCCCGTTTAACAACCATCTCCATATTCAGCTTTCCGTTAGGGAGCAGGGTAGCGATGGGGTGATCTGGGTTCATGATCTCGACGGTGTCATCAGCGATAATATCACCTGCCTTGACTACCTTTTCACCTTCTGCCTCGATTCGTATGGTCTTCGGGGCGTCCGCGTGGAGTTTAACTTTAACCTGCTTCAGGTTAAGGATAATATCTGTAACATCCTCCTTGACGTCAGGGATACTGGTGAATTCGTGCAGGACGGCATCGATTTTTACCGAGGTGATAGCGGCCCCCTGAAGACACGATAGTAAAATTCGCCTGAGAGAGTTACCCATGGTAACTCCAAATCCACGTTCAAAGGGTTCGGCGTAAAATTTCCCATAGAACGGGGTTAAGGTTTCCTTTTCGACATCCACCTTCTTGGGTTTTATCAGGTCCTTCCAATTCCTTTGCATGATTTCCCCCTCGACTAGAGGTTACGGGAAAACCCGATGACGATCTTCCCCATGAGACGGAAGGGTAAAGATCGACCGATGACTATGTCACAAGCTTCCTATTTCGAATAGAGTTCGACGATGAGTTGCTCTTCAATGGGAATCGTCAAATCTTCTCTCGAGGGAAGGCCCTTAACCGTTCCCCTCAGGTTGGCCTTATCCAGCTCGAGCCACTGGGGGATTCCCCGTCGAGCGACGGACTCGAGGGCCTCGGATATTCCGGAGATATTCTTGCTCTTATCCCTTAGCTGAATCACATCTCCAGGTTTGATGGGGTACGATGGTATATTCACCTTCTTACCGTTTACCAAAAAGTGGGAATGTCTCACCAATTGTCTCGCCTCATTTCTGGAGTTGGCAAGACCGAGCCGGTAAACCGTATTATCCAAGCGCCTCTCAAGAAGGATAAGCAAGTTTTCGCCCGTAATTCCCTTTTTACGCTCCGCTTTCTTGAAGTAATTGCGGAATTGTCGCTCTAAAACTCCGTAAATCCGCTTAACCTTCTGTTTTTCCCGCAACTGATTCCCATATTCCGAAAACTCGCGCCTCGATTTCCCGTGCTGACCGGGGACATATGGTCTTCGGTCGATCGAACACTTATCCGAATAACAACGATCCCCCTTGAGGAAAAGCTTAAGGTTTTCCGCCCTACAAAGCCTGCATTCAGAACCTACATACCGAGCCAAGATACACCTCCTTAAACCCTTCTCCTCTTAGGAGGCCGACAGCCATTGTGCGGAATTGGGGTTACATCCTTAATGAGGTGGACCTTAAATCCAGCTGCCTGTAACGACCTCAACGCGGCCTCCCTTCCACCTCCGGGCCCTTTTACATAGACATCGATACTCCGCATACCGTGTTCCATTGCCTTCTTGGCTGCATCATCGGCAGCCACTTGGGCCGCGAAGGGGGTACTCTTCCTCGATCCCTTGAAGCCTTGTGTCCCCGCGCTGGCCCATGAGATAACGTTCCCATCGGGGTCGGTTATGGTTATGATAGTGTTATTAAAGGTCGCCTGAATATGGGCAATGCCGCTCGGGACGTTCTTCTTCACCCTCCTTTTCCTCGTTCCTTTACCTGTAGCTTTCGCCATACGTCCTCCTACTTTTTCCTCTTGCCCATTACCGCCCTGCGCGGCCCCTTCCGAGTTCGAGCATTGGTGTGGGTTCTCTGCCCTCGGGCGGGAAGGGATTTCCGGTGACGGAGACCCCTGTAGGAGCCGATATCCATCAACCTCTTGATATTCATGGCCACTTCTCGCCTGAGGTCCCCCTCTACTTTATATTGCCGCTCGATGACCTCCCTGATCTTCACGAGATCAGATTCGGTGAGTTGGCCCACCTTTGTGTCAGGGTTCACCTGGGTTTCTGCAAGGATTTTCTGCGATGACGATCTACCAAGGCCGTAGATATAGGTCAAACCGATTTCGATCCGTTTATCCCTTGGTAGATCTACGCCCGCTATCCGAGCCATTTCAATCCTCCCTTAGCCTTGCCTCTGCTTATGCTTTGGATTATCGCAGATAACTCTAACGACACCCTTACGCTTCACAATTTTGCACTTATCACAGATCTTCTTAACCGAAGCCTTTACTTTCATGCCGGCCCCTCATTTCGCCCGGTAAGTAATCCTTCCCCTTGACAAGTCGTAAGGGGAGAGTTCCACCGTAACCTTATCCCCCGGAAGGATCTTAATGAAGTGCATCCGCATCTTCCCGGAAATATGGGCCAGGACTTTGTGTCCATTTTCCAATTCCACCCGGAACATGGCGTTGGGAAGGGTTTCCAAAACCGTACCTTCAACTTGGATGGCTTCCTCTTTTGGCATAAGCCTCTCTGCCTTCCATAACTTCGAGAATTCGATTAAAAATATCATCTATGGGACCGACGCCATTTATGGCCCTTACGAGACCCTTAGAAGCGTAATACTGGATAACTGGTCCGGTCTGTTGGGAATAAACGTCAAATCGGGATCGGATCGTCTCCTCCTTGTCATCCTCCCTTTGATAGAGGGAACCCCCACATATATCGCAAATTCCCTCTTTCTTGGGTGGGTTGAAGAAAAGATG
>CAYFXP010000495.1:0-1817 GCA_964346935.1 uncultured Syntrophobacterales bacterium | reverse complement strand
GGGAGAGGGTCCGGATCGATTTTTGAATGAAAGCCGTGAACGAAGCCGAACAGGAATGGGTAATTTGGAGGGTTCTATGATAGGGCTTCCCAAAAATCATTTTTAGTGCCCATTGTTCTTTGACATCAAGATAAAAAACTTGGAACGAAGGATTTCACAAAACGTATTTTATCTTCACAGCCCATTCTATGGGCGGTTAACGCAACCAGCAGGACGGTGATATGGGCAATCGTGCAATGGTTTCTTATGGCCCTGAATCCCCTGACCGTGGGTTTTTGCATTGAAAGAGAAAGCAGCCTTGAGAAAACTCTTTCAACGGATGTTCTCGTAGCATAGACCTCTTTGAATCTCTGGGTACCATAATTTACTTTCTCCCGAATGCTGGGGGTCATACGAATGAGCACGTTACAGCCTTTCTGTTGCAAGAACTTCGGATGTCCCGCAGGACAAAGGAGGTATTGCCCTACAAACTCTTTGGACCAATGCAGAGGACAACGATATTGCAGGTAGGTGATCCCCTTGACAGTCATTTTTCCTTTTCGGTTCATGGACAGACCTGCTTGGCAATATACTTCGTCTCTTTTCACGGTGTAGGGTGTATTTTGAGCATTGCGTGGATTTCTTGGAATCATGGCTTCGGCTTTCATCTCCTCGATAATATATCGGAGGATCTCCTCGACATCGAAATTTGCATCAGCAGCGACGACTTTGACGGGCAAGGAGAAATCCCGGTGCAGATTTTTTACCATGGATAGCCCTACCTTCTTTTCATCTTTATGGGCTTGGACTGTCATCTCAGCGATGGGCAGTTCTGATTCCAGATCATTGATGATATGATTTCGATAACCCCAAAAGTAGTGGACCTCTTTCTTAAAAGGACTTGGAACATGGATCGTGATGCCAAGGCGCGCATCTTTATCTCCAGAGGGGAGGTGGTGTTTGTCGTAACGGTCTTTAATCGACGTCTTGAGGTTGTTCTCCTTTACAGAGGCTTCGATGGCACAGGAATCTAAGGCGATGCCGGTGCCGGAGATCACTCCTTCGGTGATGAGTTTGTGCACCAAAGATTCTCGTACGCTCTGGAAATACCCATTAGGATGAGCGCGTAAAAACCGAGAGAATCGTTCATCAGAGGGTGGCCTCTTCAGAGGATCTAACCCTAAGGGTTCAGCGATTGAGGGGTTGTTCAGGAGCTCAAATTCAAGCTCCACCAGCTTATCGATGCCCCTGAGATTACGATACACTAACCCCTTGAGCAGTGCGTCTCGTGACACGGGGGGTCTGCCCCATCGGGTGCGCTCTGAGGGAAGCTCAGGTAAGTTTTCAAAGAGCTTCTCATATTTGCCCCTCGGAGGGATGGACTCCGGGGTTATGAGACAATGTTGACGCATGGTATCCTCCAATTTTGGGAAGGTATGGGAAAATCTTCCCAATGAAGGATACCAAAATGTAGTGGTTTAGGAATCGATTCCTTATGAATAACCATTACTTAAGTGTTAAGAAAAACGGGTATTCCCAAAAGTATTTCTTTCTAAACCGGCCAAAATAGGCCCTAAAAATGGGCAAAAAACAGGGTAATTTCGTGTTAGCGTTTATGTAAGTGCTTGAAATAGTTACCAATTTTAGGGTTTAGGAAATGCCTCTCATCATACTCTGTAACCATTTGATATTATTGTCTTTTTAATTTTGGGAAGGGCTGTTGTCCTCAGTATATTTAGAATCCCCAGGCGATATTTCAATTATGTCCACCGCAACTCTTGTGAGGACGAATTAAGTAGATGTGTTAGGAACACCCGACGGAGGAAAGGTCATGCAGA
>CAYFXP010000494.1:0-3618 GCA_964346935.1 uncultured Syntrophobacterales bacterium | reverse complement strand
CTGGCAGGAACCCTGGGAGCCATGGTAGTGGCTGGCTCCATCATTCCGGCGGTCGTGCAGAAGGTCGTCGTGAAACCGAATGAACTCGATATGGAAAGGCCATACATCGCCTATAACATCGAAAATACTCGCAGGGCTTATAACCTCGATAGAATTCAGGAGAAGGATTTCATCATCAATGAGAATCTCACCATGACCGACATTGCGAAAAACAGATTGACCGTCGAAAACATTCGGATCTGGGATGAACGGCCCTTGAAGGAAACATATAGTCAAATCCAGTCGATTCGGCTGTACTATGATTTTTCGGGCATTGATGTGGACCGCTATATTATCGATGGTCAATACAGGCAGGTTACCCTCTCGGCCCGTGAGATCTCCGTGGATCAGTTACCTGTTCGGGCGAGGACATGGGTGAACAGGCACCTTAAGTTTACTCATGGTTACGGAATGGCCCTGAGTCCTGTCAACCAGGTCACCCAGGAGGGGCTCCCAAATTTGTTGATCAAGGATCTCCCCCCTGTGACCCGGGGCATTGAGGTCAAGCGACCGGAGATCTATTACGGAGAGAAGACGAAGGACTATGTCATTGTGAGAACGAAGGAAGAGGAGTTTGACTACCCCAAGGGTGACAGCAACGTCTATACGACCTATCAGGGGGATGGAGGGGTTCTCATCAATTCCTTCATGAGAAGGCTTCTCTTTGCGATCAAATTTAGGAGTACGGATATCCTCTTTACCGGTTATCTTACACCGCAAAGCCGGATCATGTTTCATCGGACCATCGACAAACGCGTGAAAAAGATTGCCCCTTTTCTCCGGTTCGACCGGGATCCTTATCTGGTCATTGCCGACGGCCATATTTTCTGGATGCTGGACGGCTACACCACGACATCCATGTATCCCTATTCCGCCAGAATGTCGAAGAAATTCGGTTTGGAAATCAACTATATACGGAACTCGGTCAAGGTTACTGTCAATGCCCATACGGGCAAGGTCGACTTCTATGTTATCGATGAGTCCGATCCGATCATCCAGAGCTTCATGGAGATCTTTCCAGATCTGTTTCGACCCATTGATGAAATTCCCGGGTCCCTAAAATCCCATATTCGTTACCCCAGAGACCTTTTCGACATTCAGGCGGCCATGTACGAATCCTACCATATGCATGATGTGCAGGTCTTTTACAATAAGGAAGACCAGTGGCAGGTTCCCAACGAATTGTACGCCGATACCCAGCAAGCGATGGAACCGTATTACATTATCATCAGGCCGCCGGGCGAGAAACGTGAGGAATTCCTCCTGATGCTTCCCTTTACACCTTCCCAGAAGGCCAATATGATTGCATGGCTTGCGGCGCGAAGCGATATGCCCAAGTATGGTGATCTCTTGGTTTACAAACTTCCAAAGGAGAAACTTATCTTCGGCCCCATGCAGGTGGAGGCCCGTGTGGATCAACAGACTGAAATTTCCCGTGAGTTTTCCCTTTGGGGACAGAAGGGTTCACGAGTTATTCGAGGGAACCTCCTGGCAATCCCCATCGAGCAGTCCTTTCTCTATGTAGAGCCTGTCTACCTGCAGGCCAGCCAGGAAGCAAAACCAGAGGTTGAAACCGGGAGAAGAATGGCAAAACCCTCAATGCGCCGATCCAAACAAACCCCACGGAGCATTGCCCTTCCTGAGTTGAAGCGGGTGATTGTGGCCTATGGGAATGAATTAGCCATGAAAGAGGATCTGGCCGGCGCACTGGCTGCAATCTTTGAGAAAATGGAGCTTCCCAGAGAGACCATCCCAACGCCGAGGGAAAGAGTCGAGAAGGGATCGATCCAGGATCTGGCCGCTTCCGTTCTGGACCAATACAAGACGGCTCAGAAATACCTGAAGGCAGGCGATTGGGCGGGATATGGGCAGGCGCTCGAAAAAATGGAGAGGATGCTGGAGGAGCTTGCTCGGGCGGCTAAAGGCGTCCCACCCGAGAGGTGATATCTCTATGGGAGCCTTGTCTTGCGGACACGGCGAAAAACTTTCAAGATCTAAAGGAAAGGCGGGGTCTCAGGATTGAATCGGGCAAAATAGAGGATATTGGATTAAGGAATAATTGGAGGTTAACCGGGATTGTCAAATGTTGAGAGCTGATCCTTTTGCCTGATATTTAATACGACCCCCTTGCCATATTTTACTTGCTGTAACAATCCAGGCAAAGAAGATCCTTTCCCGGAGGGGGCAAAACCTCTATCACCACCTCTTTTCCGCAGCGAGCGCAGATGATCTTATACGATTTCTTGAATGCTCGCCTTTTGTGATTCTTTCGGGGAAAGTTTCTCCTTCTTCTGGCCATATATACCCCCTTATTCGAATTCTCATATACCGCATCACCCCAGCCGGGGCTCAAGGAGAGGCCCCAGGATTTTTGCATCCTCCCGGGGCCTGAAAATCCACTTCCTGTACTCTTAATACCTCACCACGTCAACTGCTTGCAGGCCCTTCTTTCCTTCGGCGACTTCAAACTCAACCTCGTCGCCTTCATAAAGAACCTTGAATCCGTCTTGCTTAATGGATGAGAAGTGCACGAATACATCATCGCCACCATCCTGGGAAATAAATCCAAACCCCTTTTTCTCATTGAACCATTTAACTCGACCTTTTGGCATTGGTTTTCACCTCCTTTCTTGCTCGCACTGATAAGATGCATTAGCCTCGGTCGGGTTTAATAAGAAAGCCGCCTAAGCTTCAAGAGCCATGCGGCTTGTTTCGTTCCAAACCAAAACTCTCTGCAACTTATAAATTAAAAATATCCTTTTTTTTCTCCCCTGTCAAGAAGCGAGGCGATTTTTTTATGATGCCAGTATTGAATAAAATCCGCTCTTCCTTTTCTGCCTTTACCGTAGCAAGAATGAAGACCTGACCTTGCCCCTCTCTTACCTCAAAAAAAGACTTGATCCCTTTGTCTTGTGATTAAGAAATGCCGGATTAACAATATGGTTGACCGCACTGATCGAAAATAGGCGGAGTAAGAATCGGATGGAGACGTGGTTAGCACAAGCCTATAGCAACTCAGTATTGCCAAAGTTCCAAGCACGTGAACCAACAAACCGATTCGGGCATATTTTGCCGAACCTGTGCCTGGTGGAAAGTACTTGTTCGGTCTGATCAGTAACAAAAAGCCAAACCAGAAGAAAAAATCATATGGAATCCTTCCACCGCTAAGAAATGGAGCCACAAATCCCGCGATAAAAATGAGTAGTCCGAAGATATTGATCATTCCTTTCTTCCTTGGTCTTCGTCAAATGTTGAGGCCTTATTACTGTCCTTCTTTTACGGTCTTTAGACCCATTCTATCAGGAGTAACCAGAAGGTAAAATGCGGGAAACTCCGTCCAAGCGCCAGTGTTTATGTACCTAATACCTTGGAAAACAGTATCCTCTGGATAGTGTGTATGGCCGCAGGTAACCGCCTCATATCCATTTTCAACGGCACAATTCACCGCGTTCATCATTACATTCTTACGGAGGACGTTATAGAAAATCTCCCATTTCTTCGCATAATGAGCAATGTGTACCGGTTTTGCCCCTAACTTTACCCTCAGATTATGCATCAGCTTGAAAGCCTTCATGAATG
>CAYFXP010000493.1:0-20470 GCA_964346935.1 uncultured Syntrophobacterales bacterium | reverse complement strand
TTCACTGCTCAGGAATATTTGCGTAGAGGAGAGAATACGCGAAAATCCGGAATCCTAATTTCTAAACCCTAAATAAATACGAAGTCCTTGGCCGAGTCGATTTAGGATTTATTTCTTGTTTGACTGCAGCACCGCAAATCTTCAAAGCTTGTACTTGAACCTCCTGAGGAAGCCCTTTCGCCAGGCCACCCCATCCTCTTTTTCCGTTCCTTTGGGGGGGGAGCCGTCGATTAGCCCCATAATTCCCCTGCCCTGTTCGGTTTCCGCGATGATCACCTGGACGGGATTTGCTGTGGCGCAGTAGATGGAGCAGACTTCCTGGCACATCTTGATGGCGTTGAGTACGTTGATGGGGAAGGCATCTTTCATCACTACCACGAAGGTGTGGCCGGCGCTGATTTCCATGGCCATGGTTTCGGCGGTCTTTTTAAGGCCCTCGTCATTTCCCTCAAGCCTCACAAGACAGGCCCCGGATGCCTCGCAGAAACCAATGCCGAATTTGGCATTGGGCACCGTGGAAGCCATAATCTCATAGAGGTCCTCTACCGTCTTGATGAAATGGGTTTGCCCCAAGATGATGTTATGCCCCTCCGGAATATCCAGTTTCACCGTCTTCAATTCCATTTCACTTCCCCTCCCTTTCTCCCGCTTCGATCATCTGCTCAATGAGTTTCCTGCTGGGATGTTCTGGAAAAATCTCAAGGCCTTTCTTTAAATAGCGAACCGCCTCCTGAAAGTTAGCCATGTCATAATACGTTTTGCCCAGGTTGATATACGGCAGGTAAAAATTTGGGTCCAGGTCAATGGACTTTTTAAGAGCCTCGATTTCCTTCTCCCTCCACTTGAGACTCCTCAATTGTTCATACTTGCGGCGATATGCAATGGCCAAATAGTTATACCCCACTGCCGAGCGAGGTTCTTTCCGTAGGCCCTTCTTGTAGCTTTTAATTGCATCCTCGTACTCGCCCTTTTCGACAAGCGAGGCACCTTCTTCAAAATAGTCTGTGGCGCTCTTCGTCTCCAATCCGGCGCAACCAGAGAACATGATGGCACAAGCTAGGACAAGAGCAATAATCTCTCCGGCGGTCTCGGACATCCTCAATACAATCACCCGATATCTCCCTCATGAGATACGTTCGAATCACTCGATTTATACCACGCGCTCTAGCAATGGTCAATAAAGATGATTTTTATAAGGATTTATTAGAGAAGTCCGCTGTCCGGGACACAATTTGTGTGATGATCATTTCGGAATCGTCTGTTGCCCGTGTTCCCTGAACCTCCTATCTCTTAACCTCAACCTCAGCCTTAGCCTCAATCCTCTGAGGACTGATGGACCCTGAAGAGTGGTACGCTTGAGAAAGTCCTCACTATCAGCTTTTCCCCATCGGTCTCGAAGGTTACCGCACCATCCCTGTCCGTCCTCGAGGTATGAGAGCCAAGATCCTCGTATCGACTGAGGACTTTCCGGTTGGGCAGGTTGAAGATGTTTCGGAAACCAACGGTGAATATGGCGTATGATGGTTTGACGACTTCGAGAAATTCCCCGGTGCTGGATGACTGGCTCCCATGGTGAGGGACTTTTAGCACCTCGGCTCGCAGGTCTTTTCCGGACTTAACCACCTGGGCTTCGGCTTCCACTTCGATATCCCCGGTAAGGAGGAAACGGTGGTTCTTATAGGTGATCTTCAGGACAATGGAGCGGTTATTGACTTGAGACCACTGATCTTTTCCACCCATCATTCCGCCTCGCGATGGATTGAGAACCTGCAGCTTCACGTCATTGATCCATTGGGGAGGAATCTGGTTATGAACCGTGTGCCGGGGTATTCGGTTCCTTCTAACGATGTCCACGAGATTGAAATAAGGGGCTGAAGAGCTTTCCTCTCCATTTTCCCAGAACTCGCCAATCCTGAAGGTTTTGGCGATGAACTGCAGGCCGTTGAGATGGTCTGGATGCGGATGGGTGAGGACGAGATAGTGGAGGGTTGCGATCTTCTTCCGCCAGAGCACGGGGGCTACTACGTTTCTCCCCACGTCGAAGCTATCGTCATAGAAGCCGCCTCCGTCGACCAGCATCCTCTTTCCCCTGGGAAATTCGACCAGAATGCTATCCCCTTGTCCCACGTCGATAAAGGTAACCCTCAGCGTGTTGATGAGGCGGGTCTGCACATACCAGTATGATATGTCAGCCGCGATGGCGGCGAATAAGAAAACCGAGATGATCCCAAGCCGTTTTATCCTCCTTATGTTGGTTAAATAGAGGATGAGAAGGTAGCATAATCCGATTTCAAGAAGGGTGGGGGTGATCAGGTACTCGGAAGCACGGGGTATTAACGCGAAGAGGTGAACTATCCAAATGAGGAGGGAGGAAAGGGAAGACGCAAGTGAGGCCAAGAGCGAACTCAAGGGTGCCGAGATGAGGACAGCCAAGGAGGTGATCAATCCCAAGGGAACGATCAGGCCTGCTAGGGGGACCACGATGAGGTTACTCAGGAATCCCGTGAACGATATCCTGTTGAAATGATACGCCACCAACGGCCAGGTACCCACCATGGCGGCCAAGGAGATGAAGGCGAAATCTAAAAACTTAGCCGAGAGGGTGCGATACATGCTCGGGTTTTTCACCAAGAGAGGATGGGGTTTTGGAACGATCGCCGATAGCCGGGGGACGAGATAGAGGATAGCCAGCACGGCGATAAAGGAGAGTTGGAAGGAGACGTTGAAGAGGGAGGGCGGGGATACAAGCAGGATGACAAGGGCCGCAACGGCAAGGGTATTATAGATATTTCTATGTCTATCCAAGAGGATGGAGACCAAGTAGATGATGATCATAATGGCCGCGCGGATTGTCGGGATTCGTGCCCCGGCGATAAAGCTATATAAGATCAGCGGCGGGATTGTGACCGCGGCCGAGAGCTTGTGGATGTTCAGGCTAAGGACGAGGGCTTCGTAGTGCCGCAGGCTCCATTTGGCTAGCGAAAAGATCACCAAGGCGATGATACCCATATGGAGACCCGAAATTGCGATGATATGGGCCACTCCGGCAACGATGAATTCCTCCCTGACCTCCTCCGCAATCTCCTCCCGTTCGCCCAGGATCAGGGCCTTCAGAATGCCACGGGTTTCCGAGGGAACGCTCCCATCGAGGAGGCCTCGGATCCTGTCTCTCCACGCCTCCATGAGTTGAAAGAAGGCGTTCCCTTTCCCCCGGGCGATAATGGCAATTCCCCTGTCCTTTTCCAGGTATCCCGTGACCCAGATCCCCTTGCATGCCAGAAATCGGCAGTAGTCAAATGCCCCGGGGTTATTGAAATTTCTCGGGTGGAAGAGTTTCGCTATGAAACGGATCCGGTCTCCATACCGGAGATCTCCCCGGTATTCCTTAACGCTCATGAGGACATTGCCCCGGGCTCTGATAAACCCATCGGGAAGGTGAATCTTCTCGATGCTCAGGTTGAGCTTTGTTCTCCGCGGGGATGGGACCGGCCTCCGATAGAGGACTCCTTCTACGTTAACCCTTCCCTTCCCGGCGTGGAAGAAGATGTGGTTCGGGGGGAAGTGGGGACGGAGGGAGAGGCCGATGAGCAATATCCCTAGGAGCCAAAACACGATGAGGACGGTTACGGTTCCTAGTTTCGCCCAGTTTCGGAGATTCGATACGACCGAAAGGAGTATCGAGGCGGTGATGCCGAGATATAAGAGGGTCCGCGGAACAGCCAAGTATTCGCCCGCCGTCAGGCCCAGGGTATAGACGATCACGATGGGGATGAGGGGCATATGGATAGGCTGCCGACTCCGTAACCAGTCCATGTCTCCGTTTTGCCGAGTGCCTCCTTGTTCCTTCGTTCGGATGGTTTAGGGTCTTTTGCCCAAATTCCCTTTCGCTCAGAGTTCGTGTTTCGTGTCCGTTGTTGGTGTTCGTGAAACGGGTCCGTGTCCGTGTATTTCGTGCTCGTGTTCGTGTTTCGGACCCGGTCACTTATCATTTGGATTTTGACATTTGAACTTTCCGTTTTAAACCAATAAAACCAATCAAACTAATACAACCGACCAACTCATTGCCGTTGTCATTTGGCATGTGACCTTTCCCACTTGGCATTTCTCCTCCCGCCTCGATGCTCTCAACCTCAACCTTTCACTTTTGACATTTGTCCTTCTGCCTCTAACCTGTCTCTCGTTTCCGACTGCAACACTGCAGCACTGAATAATGTTCGCTCCAGGAAACCAGGGCAACGACCTATTCCGGCCTGATGCTTGTTCGGCCCATAAGGTCCACGGGAATGGAAGCACTCTTGTTCAGCTCTTACTGATACCTGGGCGGTTGTGCCGAAAAATAGCAGATTGGGCGAGGAGAGTAAAGGAAGATTTCCGGACCCCTAGTAGGCGTTCATCAGCAGCTCCTGCTTCACCCTGAACAATTTCTCGCTCAGGCTTACATGGTAAACATGGGGGTTCTGGAATCGCTTGAACTCCGAGCCCAGACGATCGAGGTTCTTCTTGGTGTTCTGTTGGATTTGCTCGAGGGGAGGTGTTTCGTAAACCCGCTTGCCATTGACGAAGACGGGAACGGACAACTCCTCCCGCTCGAACTCCGGGGGATATGCCTTGTAAATGTGGGGAAACATCGGATGGTATGCCCTTGTGGGCTTGTCGAAATTGGGGGTTTCATCCTCAAGGAAGAGGACATCTCCCCTCATCATACCCGATTCATCGTAGAATCGAATCAGTTTCTTTACCCCTGGATTGGTAATCTTTTCTGGATTATCCGACCTCTTGATCTTGGGCACCATCTTTCCGTTCTCGGTGATGGCGGTGAGCTTGTAGACGCCGCCGAGGGCAGGACATGAGTAGGAGGTAACGAGCCTTGTACCCACCCCCCAAATATCGATTTCGGCATCCTGTTTCTTGAGGCTCTCTATCAACCACTCGTCTAGGTCGCTGGAGGCGATGATCTTGGTTTCTTCAAACCCGTTCTGATCCAATATCCTCCTGGAGTTTTGGCTGAGATAGGCGAGATCGCCGCTGTCGAGCCTGATCCCTATCAGCTGGCCCTCGCCGCTATCCTTCAATTCTCGTCCGACTTTAATGGCATTGGGAACACCGCTTCTGAGGGTGTTGTAGGTATCGACGAGCAAGAGACACCCTTTGGGGTATACCTTTGCGTAGGCTCTGAAGGCCTCCAGCTCGGAGGGAAAGGACTCAATCCAGCTGTGGGCGATGGTTCCCCTGATGGGTATTCCCAGCAGCTTTCCCGCCAACGTGTTTGAGGTGCCCAGGGCCCCTCCGATAAAGGATGCCCGAGCCGCCCCAATGGCAGCATCAGGGCCGTGGGCCCTCCTGAGGCCAAAATCGACGACGGGATTTCCCTCTGCTGCAATGCAGATCCGGGTTGCTTTCGTGGCGATTAAGGTCTGGAAGTTCATGATGTTCAGGAGGGCGGATTCGATCAACTGGGCTTCCGGTAGCGGGGCCGTCACCCGGATGATAGGCTCGTGGGGAAAGATGAAGGTTCCTTCGGGAACCGCATGCAGATCTCCGGTGAAACGGAGTTTCCTCAAGTAATCAAGAACATCCGCTGGGAATATTCCCAGGGTATCCAAGTAGGCGATATCATCCTCGGTGAATTCGATATTCTCAATGTACTCAATCACCTGCTCGAGGCCCGCGACGATGCAGAAGCCGCCGTCATCGGGCACGTTCCGAAAGAAGTAGTCGAAGTTGGCCCATTGGTCCTTTTTCCCGGTGACGAAGTACCCACCAACCATGGTCAATTCGTAAAAGTCTGTCAGGAGCGTTAGGTTACGCATTCCATCCCCCATGGAATAACGAAAGGGTTTATTTAGATTTTATACTGTATCACAAAATTACTCGCGGAAAAAGCCTTGTTTTTATTGCAGTTTCTTTTTGTTTGGCGAAATTTCAGAAATCCTGTACAATCCATCTATCGGACTCCAACGGAGGAGGTTTCCGAAAAAGAAGCCCTGAGGGCAAAATCAAGGAGTGTTGTGGTCTGGATCTGCGGTCCAAATTTTTCGGAGATCTCCGGAGGTTGTGCTATGACGACCCGACCTGCCGCATCAATTGGAATGTCCTTGGGGGAAGTGGAGACTCCAGCTCTCTTGCTCGATCTCGATGCATTTGAGCGTAATCTGAAGCGGATGGCCGATGCCGTTGCCGGGACTGCCGTTCGCGTACGTCCTCACGCCAAGTCCCACAAGTGTCCAATAATTGCTCTTCGCCAAATTGATTGCGGGGCAGTCGGCGTCTGTTGCCAGAAGGTAAGCGAGGCAGAGGCTATGGTTAATGGGGGCGTGCGGGATGTGTACGTCTGTAATCAGATTGTGGACGTGGCTAAAATCCAACGGTTGGTCGCTCTGGCGCGGCAAGCGCGCATCGCTGTCGCCGTGGATCATCCCGATAACCTGAAGGCCCTTAGCGAAGCGGCGCTTCGTTTCGGTGTCGAGCTCTCGGCTTTCGTGGAACTGAACGTAGGGATGGATAGGTGTGGTGTCGAGCCGGGCGAGCCAGCGGTAGCACTCGCCCGTCAAATTTCTGAATCCGGGGGCCTTCGCTTTGCGGGGTTGCAGGCTTATCACGGAAAGGCGCAACACCTCCTGACCTATGAAGAACGGAGGGAAGCCATCGAGTCCGCCGTGGAGAAAGTAAAGCTGACAAAAGGGCTTCTCGAGCAAGCCGGCCTCCCCTGCGAGCACATCACGGGTTCGGGCACGGGAACCTATTGTCTTGAATTGAAGAGCCGGGTTTTCACAGAACTACAGTCCGGTTCCTACGTATTCATGGATGTAGAGTACGGGAGCATTCGAGGAAAGGATGGAGGTCCCTATCGGGATTTCGAGTACAGCCTCTTCATTTACGCCCAGGTCATGAGCTGTCCGAGTGAAGACCGCGGGGTTGTGGATGCGGGATTAAAGGCCTTCACTACCGAGAAAGGAATGCCGTGGGTTAACGGGATGCCGGATGTGAAATGTGTCGGAGTGTCAGATGAACACTCCCTCCTCAGGATAAAGAATTCAGATCGCACGTTCAAGCTCGGCGATAAGCTCAAGCTGATTCCCCCGCACTGTGATCCCACGGTCAACCTTCACGACTGGTATGTAGGGTTCAGGGAAAACAGGGTGGAAGCCTTGTGGCCCATCACAGCCAGAGGACCGGGCTACTAGCGTCAGGTTTTGGAGTTTCCACAGTTTTTCGAGTTTCTTGGGGAAAACGGCCAGATACGAGTGCGGTCTGCAGGGAGGGGTTCGGTTGGCAACCGGGCCCTTTCTCGACCTTCAACCTCAAACCTCTAACCTCCAACTCCTGGCCCTCTACCCTCCAACCTCTTAACCTCAACCTCCCACCGGGGGTGGGTTTACCTTTCCAGGGCCTTCTTGACATACCCCAAGACTTCTCTCCTAACCATCTTCTTATACCGTTCGAATTCTCCGGGGTTTTTTATTTTCAGATATAGATCGGCTTCATCCCTCTCTGAGTCCTTTTCCACTAATTCCTTCTCCTCGCATAACCACATGGCGCAGCGTTCAATGGAATACTCCTTGATTTTGAAGTTGAGGCATTCGCCGCGTCCTTCCAGAAACCACTCCAATCCAAGCCTGTCGATGAATGTCTTCACTTCCATCCTCACGCGCTCCTTCGCCTTGACGTCGATGACCTTATTCGCTGATGCCGAAGGTGAATTCATCATGCTACTCAATGGTGGGTCTCGAGGGCGATGGATCTTGTCAGCTATTTGGACTTCCCACGGGCGTCTCTTTCAACGGGCGTTTGATGGTTATTTCAGTTCCCCATAGGTATCGAAGACCAGCGGTTTTCGAGTTTAAAACTTGAAGATTTTGAACAGGTTGGTGATAGCGGCTCGGGTTACTCCCCTTCAAAGGGAATTGTGTTTTATCAAAGTATACTTTTGGGAACCATCTGAAAAGCCGGAAAAGGGAGCCCTGAGCAATGAGGAGCAACCTTTTTCAGGGATTTCCACCTTGACCGCAACACCGCAGCACTAAGGAACTTCGACTTCTTTCAAAAAATCCCTGATGAGCCTGAGGTTCATTTCGTTGGCTTTTTGAGCCTCCCTTAGCTGGAGGTTCTCCGGGGGGAGTTTCCTTCGCTTCTTTTCCAGCCGGAAGATCTCGCCGTTGAGGAATTCAATGGTATCGACTATCAATTCCCCCATGGATTTGGCGGATTTCCTCGCCTTATCGTATGTCTCTTTATCCACAAATGCTCTATTTCCGAGGTAGAAGCGATCGAAGATCGCCCTTAGCCTCTCCAGTTCCCCCTTCTTGAGCGTCTTCTTCCCCGAGGCAATCCAACTTTTTGCCTTTTCAACTACCTTTTCGTAATCCATTTGACTGCAGCTCCTTCGTCGATTTCCCGGTTACTCCTTAAACAGGCGTTGGGCGATGAGTTCCCGCTGGGCCTCACTGCTCCACCCGAATATTTGGATTACCTTAGCGTCGCGCATCATCCGTTCCACGGGATAATCCTTGATATAGCCGTATCCGCCGAGCATCTGGACTGCATCGGTGGTCACCTTCATGGCCATATCCGAGGCGAAGTACTTCGCCATGGCCGAGTACATCTCCCAGGTCTCCGTCTTTTCGGTGACCATATTGGCGGCTTTATAGACGAGGGTCCGAGCTGCTTCGGTCTGGGTGGCCATGTCTGCGATCATGAATCTCAAGCCCTGAAACTTGGAAATGGTTTTCCCGAATTGAGTCCGATCCAGGGCATACTGGGCCGCATAATCGGTGGCCCCCTGCGCAATCCCAACCGCCTGGGCGCCGATGGCGGGCCGAATCATGTTGAGAATCTGAACCGCAATTGACCATCCCTTCCCCTTGGCGCCCAGGAGGTTTTCCTTGGGGATCTCACAGTTATCCAAGATGAGGTCGGCCGTGGGAGTCCCGCACATCCCCAGTTTATCCTCGCTTTCCGTGAAGCTGAGTCCTGACGTCTCCTTATCCACAACGAAGGCTGAAATTCTCTCGCCTCCCTTTCCCGGATCCGAGGCCGCGAAGACCGTGTAGAAGTCTGCAATGCCTCCATGGGGGATGAAGAACTTCTTCCCGTTGAGGACGAAGGTGTCTCCCTTGTCCTCGTAGGCTGTCTTTATACATTCGGGTTCATTTCCATAGTGGGCTTCTGTCAGAGCAAACGCGGCCAGGCTGTTTTTCTCGACGATGTCGGTGAAATACTTGTCCTTCTGCTCTTTGCTTCCCGCGAGCAAGAGGGGCAGGGTTCCCATTGCCTGAATTAAGACAATCCAGGAGCAGGTGCCGGAGACCTTGGCGATTTCCTCAGCCACATAGCAGAGGGAAAGAATATCATCTTCCATGCCTCCGTAGTCCTCCGGCAACACGATCCCCAGAAGGCCCTGAGCCCCCATGGCCCCGACGATGTCCCGGGGGAATTCCGCCTCCTGGTCTATTTTCTCGGCCGCTGGAGCGATCACCTTCTCGGCCAATTTTTTGGCCGCATCCCTCAGCATCTCCCTCTCTTTTTCGATCTGGCTCATAACCTGATCCCCCCTTCCCGAACATGGAGGTAATTCAATTCTATACTACAATGAGGGGGAATTTGCAAAGAATTCTTGGGCAGGTGATTCCCGAGGGCCGACATCTGACAACCTCCCGTGTATCCCTTATTTTTCTCGGCGGGAAAGGTGAGGCAGTCGATAAAATAATTCAACAATTTAACTCCGTCCCTTACCCTTTCTTGCTTGACATAAGAACTCGGCCTTCCCTATATTTGCTTCCATCGAAAGTGGGCTTTTAGCAAGGAGATTTGGTATGAAAAAATCAACGAAAATTATGATAATTGCAGCGATTCCTGCCGTTTCCATTATTGCTTTTGGCATATATTTGCTGGTGAACCTGCAGGGGGTGATCGAGCCATTCGAGATCAACAGCCCGGGTTCGAAAACAGGGTGCTGATCGCAAGCCAGGGGTGCAGATTTAAGAATATGCTGGTATCCGGCCTGGTCGACAGAATCAAGGCCAGTCCCACCTATATAAGGGTAGTCGACGTCACCTCGCTGTCCGAGGTCAATGAGGGGGATTGGAATGCAGTAGTACTCATACATACTACTCAAGGTGGACAGATGCAGCCCGACGCAAGGAAATACCTCGGCCGTGCTAAAGAACTGGATAAGGTCATTCTGGTCACCACTTCCGGTTCCGGTAAATGGAGAACCAAGGAGTTCGACATCGATTACGCTCACATCCGCTTCAAGAAAGGCCAAGGTGGGCCTGCTAGTAATACCGTCACCCACCGTCTGGAAGCTATACTGAGGAAAAAAATGTAGCGAGGAACATACTATTTGTATACAATAAAGGGATAGAGGTAACAGAGATGATGCTCCAAGCACGTATTCTGGGGACGGGTTCATCAATACCGAAAAGAATACTGTCGAATAAGGATCTCGAAAGGATAGTGGATACCACCGATGAATGGATCACACGGCGCACCGGTATCAAAGAGCGGCGCATCTCGGCAAAAGGAGGAAAGGAAAGTACCACAGATCTGGCTACCCGGGCCTCCCTGAAGGCTATAGAGATGGCGGGGATTACTCCCGGAAGCCTGGATATGATCGTGGTGGGCACGGTGACGCCGGATCGTCAGTTCCCCTCAACAGCATGCATGGTTCAACACGTGCTGAATGCTGACAATGCCGCCGCCTTTGATGTGTCGGCCGGATGTACGGGCTTCCTGTATGGCCTCAGCGTGGTAGATAATGCCATCCGATCTGGGACGTGTGGAACCGCGCTCGTAATAGGAGTAGAGCGACTCTCAGCCATTTTAAACTGGCGGGATCGAGGCACCTGTGTGCTGCTGGGTGACGGAGCCGGTGCAGTAGTGGTTTCTTCCGCGAAAGAACAGGGCGGGATTCTTTCCACCCATTTGAAATCGGACGGAATGCTCTGGGAGCTCCTGTATTCTTCGTACGGAAACCCCAACACCCCCGAAATCCTGCAAGGTATAGACACAAAGCCATTTCAATTGAGTATGGATGGAAACCGGCTTTTCAAGAAGGCGGTTGGGTGTTTGTCCTCAATAGCCAGGGAGGCGTTGCAACAAAATTCCCTTTCCAACGAGGATATTAATCTTTTAGTCCCTCACCAGGCCAATATCCGAATCATTCGAGCCATAGCAAAAAACCTGCGTATTCCTACGGAGAGAGTGTACACGAACATCCATAGATACGGGAACACTTCTTCGGCATCTATACCAATCGCTCTGGATGAAGCCAACCGCGAAGGCCTGCTGAGGAAAGGGGACCACGTGCTTCTCATCAGCTTTGGGGCGGGCTTAACGTGGGGGGCCTCCATCGTCAGGTGGTGTATCTAGCCGGTTCTACGCCCTTGCCTACCAGTTGCTCTAAGCATGCCCCTTTATTCCTTTAACCAATAACTCCTCGAGCGCTCGAGCGGTACTAATTACCCCTAGAGAGATAGAGGATAAGTTTGCAGAATCAAAAAGAAGGAAATACAGCAGATTCAGTGTATAGTACAGTTTTTTTATAGATGACCCCGCCGGGGCATTAGTCAAATCAACGGGAACCCGTTGAGGTGTCATTGATGGGGGACATCCGGGCCGATATCCGTTGTTCTTTTCCGTCCGTCAAAAAAAAGTTCTTGACAAAGAGATCTAGGTTGGGTAGTATTTAAGTAATTACTGAATTGGATAATCCGCATGGAAAGTAAAGAAGCTGAATTATTCAAGGTTTTGGGAGTCGAATCCCGCATCAGAATCATTGACCTGCTGAAGGAAAAAGGACCCCTCGGTGTAAACAAGATGTCGGAGTTATTGGGTATCACTCCATCTGCCGTTTCACAACATCTAAGGGTTCTCAAACATGCGGGATTGGTTCGGAACGAGCGGAAAGGATACTGGATTCCATATCAGATAGAGCCAGCTGCCTTAGAAAAGTGTGGGAACCTTCTTTCCAAGGTCTGCGCCTGCGGCTGTGAAGGGACTGGACGGATTCGGGAGGCGGAACTAAACAGGGCCAAGGATAAGGTTGCTCTTCTGAGAAAATACGAACGGGAACTCCAGAGGGAGCTCAAGAAGGTGAAGGCTCAAATCCGGGAGTTGAAAAAGGAGGCATAATTTTTTTAATGAACTATTTAGTAATTGCTAAATAGCTAAATAACCCGAGCACTGGGAGAAAGGATGAAGATGGTTATGGAAGGGAAAACCGATTTCTCTGAAGGGGACGAAATACTGAAGCTTGCCAGGCAAATCGTCGGAAAGCGGATAGCACCCAATGCCCTGGATAGGGATAAAAACCGCACCTTTCCCTGGGATGGCATTCGCGCCCTCGGAGAAGCTGGTATTCTAGGGTTGGTCATATCCGAAGACCGTGGCGGCTTTGGAGGCGGCCGAGCCAGCTTAGCCTCTGCGGCAAAGGAGATTGCTAGTGCATGCGCCTCAACCGCTCTTGTCTATGTCTCCAATTCGATAGTGGCAAAGGCAATCGAGCTTAGTGGTGGCGAGGCAGTCAAAAAGAAATGGCTACCTGAGATGCTGAAAGGCCGATCCCTCGGGGCATTCGCCGTCCACGAACCTGACTGTGGTAGCAACGCCGGGGCCATTACCGCCCGGGCAAGAAAAGATGGCGACCACTATATCGTGAACGGCTCGAAGTTCTTCATCACCTCCGCCGGAGAAGCCAACCTCTACTTGGTTCTCGTCAGGACGGACCCTGAAAAGGGTCACCAGGGAATGAGCACCTTACTCATTGAAAAGGAAGCTCCCGGGCTCTCCTTCGGTCTCCCCGAGGACAAGATGGGCCTAACGAGCACCTCCTCAAGGGAGATGTTCTTCAGCGATTGCCGGGTTCCCGTTGGAAATCTCATAGGGAATGAGGGCGAAGGAACACAGGTTATCGGAAAGGCGGTCGTCGGATGGGGCTTCTTCGGAGCCGGCGCCATATCGGTGGGCATAGCCAAATCGGCTATGGACCTGTCGGTTAGGCATGCCAAGGAGCGGACGATCGCCGGGCAGCCCATTGCCGTTCACCAGGCTGTTCAGTTCTTGATCTCAGACATGATTCTCGGAAGCGAAGCGGCAGATGCATTTCTCACCGCCTGTGCCGCCCAGGCGGACACTTCGCCAGATACGGCTGTTCTCAACGGGTTCAAGGCGAAACTCTTCGCATCCGAGATGGCAGTGGACACTACCAATAAGGCTATACAGGTCCTTGGGGGCCATGGATATACCCGGGACCACGTTGTTGAACGTCTTTTCCGTGATGCCCGGGGCCTGATGCTCCACTTCAAGACATCTGAGTGGCTCCGGCAAGACGTCGCCAAGGCAGCATTGGGATTGTAATGCGTTCAATAATCATGGGTGGTTGCGCGGCCCAGGGGCCACGTGGTCATAGAAGGCATCAAATTACCTTAGGGAGGAGGTGATACATATGGCTGAAAAGAAGGAAGGAACTTGTGGGTGTGGGTGTATCCCTTTCACGAAGAAAGGCTCAAAAACCCAAAAGCCGGGGACTAAGAAGCCTAAGAAGTGAGAGACCCCGATAATGCCCAGTATTGACCGAGGTGGGGAAAGTGCGCTTCCCCACCTCGGTCGTTTCCCGTGTTAACTAAGATACCTTTGGTTTGAGGAAGACGAACTTGCTCGGGGGTCGGCAAAAGACCGATCCTTGATTGGTGGGACCGGGTGATTAGTTTTTCAACAATTTAACAACGTCCCGTAACTCCATAACTCCAGTAACTCCAAAAGGCTTATTCGTCGCCGCTCAGATAATCCCCGAACAGTCCCCTGCTATGTTCATCCTCGTGGCAGTAGATACAGAGATTTTCCCAGTTAGAACCGTCAGGGGGATTATTTTGGGGATTTCCATCTTTGTGGTGTACGGTCAGGAGATGTCTGTCCTTGTAATCAAACTCCCTGGCGCATTTGGCGCAGATGAGCCCGTGAATCTCAAGGGAATGTTCCCGGTAATCGCTCGTTCTGGAACTGGTTTTTAATTCCCTCACAATCTCATCAACGGATTTCTTAGGACCTTTCTTTGCGGATGCCTGCTTTCTGTACACCCGAAAACGTCTATTGCTCATTTTGATGTCCCCTCAAAATATATTCTTGGGTATTATCCGACCTTTGCCAGTCCTTTTCAATGCCTGATCACCATTTCTCGGTCAAAGACTCACCCCAATTCATTGTTTCATTGAGCTTTTGAAACCTGATTCCATTTTTTGCTAATGATTGAGGGGACGGAGTTAAATTGTTGAAAAACGGTTCAACTTGGTGGGCGCACCTCCTAATATCCTACCATTGCTAGAGAGGTCGAGGGTCACCCATTAGAAGTTTTCGAGAAGAGGTCCCCGAAAAGACCGTTAAAAGATGTACAGGGGTCTTTTGAGTAGTTCATTGCCTTTCCGTAAGTCCTTCTGTTTCCCCTCCCTCAGTTCCGCCGGATCACCCCACACAAACCCTCCAATCGAGGAAACTGCTTAGGGTCATGTAATATGCCTGCAAACCTCCTTGCCCCCTGCTGGACTGTGTCCGGAGATCCGTACGGCAGTGCCTCCTGGACGTCCATTCCTCCGTGGGATGATAGCCTATCCCGCAATTCGACCTTAAACTTCTCCGCTCTATGTCCTATCTCAGATTGAATTAGTGAAATTGCGAGAAAACAGGAGATATTGAGAGAAAATGTAAGATTTAAAGAGGAATTAAGCTTTAAAATTGTAGTATACGGTTTTATACGATCTAATAGTTTGATATCATTATAGAATTTAATCATAAAGGTATAGGGGTCGATATGATCCCTGTTAATTTTTCAAAATAAAATTTGTAATTTTTATAAATCTTTAGTAAATAAAATTCAATAAATGAAAGAACCAGAGAGCCGGGGTGCAACTGGGTGGCAGAACGCTCGATCAACGCGCCCCGGACAAGTGGTCCAATCCGTTAGCGCGCACCAGCATATCGGGGACTTCGATAAGCGCGGTAACGGCATGGGCATCAGCCCCGATCGTAGTTCGTCAAACACTCAACGGGAAAGCGGCCTATTAGGTCGGTCGCCTGTCCAATACACGGGAATCGATGCAGGAGTAACTATGCCACGGGCAATGGTATTCATTGACGGAACATGGCTGAGAATAAATACTCCCAGGATGGCGGCCGAAGAGGGTTTGGAACCGAAAACTTATCGTATGCACTTCGGTCGCCTCCTTGATGAGATCAGAGAACTCGTTGCGGGATCAAAAGAGCTTCGGGTCGATCCGAAAGAAATAGACATTGTTAGGGCGTACATTTTCGGCCACATTCCGGTAAACGTTGACGACCGCGATAAGTTCGAAGCCGAAGCGTATGAGGGGTTCTATGACGTTGTTGAAAAAGAGTTTGGCTACGACGTGGAGCTCATTCCTATCGATTACGAAGGCCGTCGCCTACGAGCGGCGGATAGGTTTCGAGAGGATCCGGACGATGATTGGACGCCAAGAGAGAAACGAGTGGATGTGGCGCTCGCGAGTTCTATGCTCTATTACGCAGCAATACCCTATGCCTACGATATCGCCATTGCTATCATCGGCGACGAGGACTTCGTTCCTGTTTTGCAGAGAGTTCGGAGCCTGGGAAGGCGAGTTGCCATAGTGAGCATCCGCACAAAGCACAATTCGCCCTGTAGCAGCGTGTACAGCGGAGAATACGATGACGAGGGTATAAGAGATTTCGACGTCTTTTGGCTCAATGATTTGGCAAAAAAAATCCAGATTCCGGAACGAATCATAGAGTGTGAAGACCCGGAGCATGTTGGGAGCCGAAAATCGGTAACAACCGCTTTGCACGTAGAGGGGCGGCGGGAGATTTGCGATGACTGCCGAGATCGCAGCCGCAGGGCAAGACGAGAGGAACGAGCAAGCCTAATGGAGAAATTGTCGGAAATTGAAAAAAGAGGATGGCTAGAAAGCGGTGGCCTAGCCTGCGGAGTAGTTGCCAAGGTAGGAAAAGGCAAGAGGGGAGAGTTCGGTTTTATTAGGACAAGATTGCGTGGGCAGATGAGGGACTATTACTTCGACCAACGGGACTTAGCGGAGGGAGTGAGGTGGAACTCCATCGTGTTTTTGGATATGCTTGTTTTTAGACCCGAAGTCACACCACCTGACCGTTTCAATGCACGAGAAGTAAGGAGACCAGACGATTCTGATTGGGTTAAGTAAAGAGGGCGACACTTCTTGCTCGGCCCTGAGCATCAAGGAGTCCCGGGGCGTCTCTTGTGAAGATGGTTTGCGATTCGATGGAGGCGAAAAATACGGCCTGATTTCATGTTATATACGGTAAGTACCCTATTGACCATGCGGATGGTGATTGGGAGAGTAAGAAGGGTGAATACCTCATTTTCATGTTTTCATGAAGAGGCAAAGGGTTTGTAGGCCGGGTTTTGGTCTTAAACTTCGTTCGATCACTATCTCGCTCATGCGGTAAGAAAGGTATCTACGGCGCGGGACAACTGGACTGTGTGACGGTATCTTCCAGGAATTTCGGAGGATGAACAAGAGAACTTGATGAAGAAGAAACTCTATATCGTGCTGGGATCTGAAGAGACCGACGAATCGTATCAAACGGTATGCCACTCTTACGATCAACAACCCCCAGAGGTTGGCATTCTAGCGGTTGATGGGCCTGAACCTGATTCAGCTTCACTGGTTATCGTCCGCTATGAGGGAGAAGGAGCCTTCTCAGTCCGCTCACAAAAAGGGTCCAAGATCATGATCCGGGGGGGCAAACCATTCAAACCTTTCATCCCTGAGTAAACGAATTTTCCTGAAAGTGCTGAGGGGACGTTGTTAAATTGTTGATAATTGATTTTACTTCGAGGGTTTGACTAAAAGACAGCTGACAAATGCTCAGGCTTTTGAGTATTTTTACTCAGAACGTTGAGTAAAATGTAAAATCACGAACGAAATGTTTAAAAGACCTGTCTATAGTGTGCTTCTAAGCGGAATGTCCGAACCTCGGCGTTTATTCAAGTGTTGGCCGGTCCGAGACAAAAGGGGAAGACTACCCTTGCGCATTGTTTGGATTTGTTTGAAGGTGCGGGGCTGCTCGGAGGATTGCCTAAGTGTGCAGGCCAACGAGTCCGTCAAAGGGCTTCCAGCCCTAAACTTCAGGGCCTCAATACTGCTTTGATGAATGCTATTTCACACCCTACCCTTTCGGAAGCACGACAAGATACTAACTACTAGGGTCTTACTCCCCCGAGGGATGGTTGCGGTAACTGGATTGTAGAAAGAGGAGGTTTTCAATGGCATCTGCACTGGAAGAATTGAGAAAGTTCAACCGTGAACACTTTCACTGGATATGGAGAGTCGCGCAAGGGGGGGATTTAGAGACCTTGAGCGATGAAGAGATGCGTATAGGCGAGATTATGCTGGAGCACGAAGAATACCATAATCAATTTGAAATAGCCGACCATTTATCCGAGCATGAGTTCGATGCGGAGGCCGAGACAAATCCCTTTCTCCATATTGTGTTCCACCGGATAGTTGAGAATCAGTTGGAGGCCAGAGACCCCATTCAGGCCTACCAATTTTTCAATGCCATGCGGAGGAAGAAAATATCTCGCCACGATGTTATCCATCTTATTGGCTCAATACTTTCATTTTTGATATACGATTGTTTAAAAGAATCGAAGGAATTTGACCTCCAAAGGTATAAATCGCTTCTCAATAAATACAAAAATAGAAGCCCTGACAAAATAGCGAGCCTATTGGAAAACCATTTTGACTGAGAGAGGGAAGGGGACATTGGTTAGGCCCGAAAGGAGGAATGTCATGGAGTATCGATACCATCACTTCCATCTGATTTGCAGTAACCTGGAGGATACGGAGAGATTCTTTACCGGAGTGCTCGGTGCAAAGCTCGTAGAGAGGCGGAAATTCGGAACAGCAGATGGTGCCACTCTGGATCTCAACGGCACAAGGATCAATCTCAGGGTAAAACGTGAAGATGAAAACATTACCGGCGACTCCTTGCAGCCGCGCTATGGCTACGACCACCTCGGCCTCGATGTAGAGGATGTTGATGCGGCCTATAAGGAATTGAAGGAGAAGGCCATTGCCTTCACCGTTCCCCCCACAGATGCTGTCAATGGGAGAATGGCTTTCTTAAAGGGTCCGGACGGTATTACCATTGAGCTATTTCAGACGATTAGGTAATTAGAGATCAACAGTGAGATTGGAGAGATTAGGATAAGCCACTTCACTCCATCCTGTACTGGTGCTTGTAGTATCGCACTATTGCCAGGGATTCAAGGCAGCGCAGACGCGCTGCAATTCAGCCTCCGTATCCCGGGCGAGTTCCTCAAAGATATCTTGAACCGGCATGATCTTGTCGACTAGCCCAACCGACTGGCCGGCCATGAGGGATCCATAGGCGACGTCCCCTTCGACTACGGCCCGGTGCAGGGCACCCATCCAGAATTCTTCGACCTTCTCCTGAGCCTCGGTTCTGAGAATGGAACCCTCATCCAATTGCCGGACCAGCTCCAGCTGGAGTCGCGCAAAATCATCGTGGCCCTTATTTCGGAGGGCCCGAACCGCGACAACGGGCAAGCGACTGTCAAACTGCGGCGCTGACACGGCGTCGCGGGCCTGAGCGTGCAATAATTTCTGTTTGAAATCCGGGTGTGCGCAGCTTTCCTCGGCCACTGCAAACCGCGTTCCCAACTGTATTCCTGCAGCCCCCATCAGGAACAAATGCGCACACATCTTTCCCGTTCCGATGCCACCAGCCACAAAAATGGGGACTTCGGATATCTCAAAAAGCAATTGTTGCAGGAGCACAATAAGGCTCACTTGGCCCACGTGACCACCGGCTTCCATTCCCTCGAGAATCAGGGCGTCTGCGCCATAAAGAAGCATGCGATTGGCGATGGAGCGCGTTGATGCAAAGCAGAGGATCTTTGCACCGGATTCCTGCACGCGCTTCATTTCATCCTTGCGCGGAAAACTCCCGGCAAAGAAGAGAAAGGGGAGCCCCATCCGCTGAACCATTTGGAGTTGCTCATGATATGCGGGGGCGATGGTGATGAGGTTCATCCCGAAGGGTTTATCGGTCAGGCGCCGTGTTTCCTCAATCTGCTGCTTGAGGATTTCAGGTGGGGAATTGGCTCCTGCAAGGCATGCGAACCCGCCGGCGTTACAAACGGTGGCAACAAGTTTCGGATCGCTCACCCATGTTATTGCCCCGCAGATAAACGGGTACTTCACGCCGAGGAACTCGCGTCCCCGCTTGAAGAAACGATCGGAAAGCTGGGTATTCATGTTTTCCCTCAGGGGTTCTGGTGATTAAGGTCTTTTATCTGAACTCACCAAATATCTCACATCGCGCCTTGCGCCACAAGCATAAAGGGGATATCGGGATCAAATCTTGCTTTTTGCCGCCCTTGAGGAAGAGGGGTTTTGTGAGCCAGCACATTTCCGGGACAAGATAGCATGTTCTCTTGGGGGGTTTTGAGTTGGGTACCGTTTAATCCTCTTTTATATTCGCTTAAGACTTCGATCTGCTGAAAAGAGCGCTTTTTCTACCTTCCGGGGACGGGGAGGCATCGGGTTTGGGTAGGCGAATACGAGATGGAGGGACGTAGTTTACTTTATGCCGTCGAAGAAATAGCCCAGATATTGAAAAAGGGCATTGAGAACAATGGGCTCCTGATTCCGGGATCGATCCACCACCCACAGCGTTGATCCCAGACCTGTGAGATAGTGTGGATCGTAATTACCCTGGTACTGTGCGCACAGGCCTTTGATGAGAAAGCGCCCCAATCGCCTTCGCCCCTCTGGTGAGGCAATCATTCCCGCCGCGATTGCCAGGGTGGATTTCGCCTCCAGCCCGGAAAATGCCTCATAAAACTGTTCGTAGGAAGCTGGGGGCTTGGATCTGGGGCTGTCCAGCGTTATCCGTTCCGCCTCTTTATCCTCCATAAAGGCGATCCATGCGTTGGCCATGTGATTGTACTCTTCCTCGCTGAAGAACTGGCGCGCTCTCTCTATGGCGTACAGGGTAATTGTATGGTGCAGGTTCACGATGCCGGAACCGCTGGTTGCTTGCAGCAGATGATGGTTGAGGGCCTCGTCCGAGGGAAATGCCGTTGATTTGTTTAAAACCGGAGTGGTGTGGAATCGGCCCTTGCAGAAATAGTCAGCCAACGTCGCCAGCGCTGGCCATGGATCTTGTTCCGTGCGCTCCAACATCTCCAGGAGGATAAATGCCGTGCAAGAGACCGAATGGCCCAACGAGCTGTCCAGGTAACCGCTTCCGAGGAGTAAGAGTCGGCGCGCCAGCTCCGTGCCTCCTTCTTGCGTATAGAAGGTGGCCATCAAGGAGGCGGTCCTCTCCCAATCCCTATCACCGATGGCGGCCTCGACGTCGCGGAAAGAGACCGAAGAACTCAGCGGCTTGGTCTTGGGCAGCTCTTTGAGCT
>CAYFXP010000492.1:0-4514 GCA_964346935.1 uncultured Syntrophobacterales bacterium | reverse complement strand
TTTTCCGCCCAGCGATAGCCGTGTGGAATTGCGCTTGCTTAAAAGGTTGTTCACACCTGAGGAGGCAGAGCTGGCCGTGCATTTGACCCTTGATCGTGAGGAAGCGAGGGTGATCGCCCACCGAGCCGGGCTTGATCTCACGGAGGCGGAGCAAAGGCTCAGGGAGATGGCCCGCAAGGGGCTCATCTTTTCCATCGAGCCGGAAGGCGCCGCAGCCCTTTACCAGGGGGTCCCATGGATTGTCGGTATCTATGAATTCCAGGTCAACAAACTGGATGAGGACTTCGTCCAGGATGTGAACGAGTACATCCGCACAAGGGGTAAGGTATCGCGGCCGCAACCGATCCCCCAGATACGCACAATTCCTGTAGGGAAGAGCATCGAACCTCACCTGGAGACACTACCCTATGAGCGGACCGAGGAGCTAATCAAGGCCCATGAGAAGTTCGCGGTGGCCCCCTGTATCTGCCGCCGCAAGGCCGAGATAGCGGGCGCCGGTTGCGATGCGCCTGAAGAGGCCTGCCTCATGTTCGGAGATTGGGCGGATTACTATGTTCGCAATGGCTTAGGCCGCTATATCGATCGAGCTGAAGTGATGAAGATTCTCACCAGGGCCGACAAGGCCAACCTGGTTCTCCAACCCAACAATTCCAAGGACATCGTTTTTATGTGTTGCTGTTGTGGCTGCTGCTGCGGGGTGCTGACCCGTCTCAAGCTCCATCCCAGGCCATCTGAACAGGTGGCGAGTCCCTTCATTGCCCGGCATGAGTCCGAGACCTGCGAGGGCTGCGGGGCCTGCGTGGACCGCTGTCAAATGGATGCTCTAACTGTTGAGGACGACCGAGCGGTCTTGAATTCCACTCGCTGCATCGGTTGCGGACTGTGCGTATCCACCTGTCCAACCGGCTCACTAACTCTCGTGCGGAAATCCGAGAGCGAGCAGATTAAGGTGCCCATCACCATGGACGCCACCTGGCGAGAATTGAGCTAAGCCTGGGAAAACTGGGAATAGGATGATCAACAGCTCCCTATAGTTCGAGAATCCCAGGCGTCGCGGTTTGTCCCAGACATTTAGCTCAGAGCTCATGATTCCTGCTACCTATCTGTAGTTTCCAGTCTTCACAATGGTTTCGTAACAATTTTCTTATCTTCACCATAGATATTCCCGTCTGCTTACCCTCTATTTAAATGGCAAATCATTAGGCCTGAGATTCACGATCTCATTAAGCCTTTGCCAGGATAACTTTTTAGGCGATCGAGGAATGCCAAAACACCGATTTCTCTGGCCAAGGGGAATAACTTTTTCCTTGAAATCTCAAGGGGTTTATTTTATCTGTAATGCGATATCCATAGGCTGGCGATTTTATGAAGGATGTGGTCGGATTCGGGGCCTTGAACGTTGATCTCTTCTACGAGGTGGATCTCTTCGACCGCCTCAATTTCGGAAGGGTTCGATTGGAAGCCGGAAGGGAGATTCAAGGCAGCGACGAGGAGTTCCAGCACCTGTTTGGGTTGCTCGGTCGGCACGGCCGATTTAGGGGAAAGAGCGGGGGCGGATCAGCGGCGAATACGATATTCGCCCTTTCGAGGATGGGCTTCAATACGGCATTTATCGGCAAGGTGGGGGGAGACGAGAATGGCGATTTCCTGATGCGTTCCCTAGAGGCGGGAAAGGTGGATACCCAGTGGATAAGGACAGACCAAAAGAGCGGCATTTGTCTGATCGTCCTGGACAGGTCTTACGATCGATCCATTTTCCTGCACCCGAATGCCAATGACACCCTCTGCGCCGATGAAGTAGATAGGGAACTCCTATTTCAAAGTCGCCTTCTCCATATGAGCTCCTTTGGAGGGGAGTTACCCATGACAGCCCAAAAGGAGGCACTGGAACATCTCCCCCACGGAAAAGTGAGCTTTGACCCCGGGGAGATCTATGCCAGGCGTGGATTAAAGGAGATAGAGCCCTTCATAGAAAGATGTTGGGTCCTCTTCGTTACCGATAGGGAGGTTGCTCTCCTTACATCGATGGATTATGAACGGGGGTGCAGAAAGCTCTTGAGCTACGGACCCGACATCGTTGTTTGCAAAAGGGGAAAGGCGGGATCCTCTGTCTTTTCTCGAGAGGAACCCTTTGATGTTCCCGCCGAGGAGGTCGAGGCCGTGGATAATACCGGGGCCGGGGATGTCTATAACGCGGGATTTCTCGCGGGCATGCTTTTAGGCAAGCCCTTGAAGGATTGTGCCCTTTTCGCTACAAGGGTTGCCGGCAAAAGTGTTATCGGATTCGGGAGGGATCATTACCCAACCGAGGATGATCTGATAGGATTTTTTAATTCTATGGGGGATGAGGGAAGATGACTTATACAATAGGGTGGTTCTCGACGGGACGAGATGAGGCGGCAAGGGAATTGTTACAGGCGGTCTATGAGAACATTTCCAGTGGGGCGATTCCGGGAAGGATCGGGTATGTGTTTTGTAACAGACGGCCCGGGGAGACCCTTGAGAGCGACCGGTTCATCGAACTAGCCAAGATGCTGGACGCCAAGGTGATGTTCCTCTCCAGTTCCGAGTTTAACCCCCATCTGCGGTTGGCTTCTCCGGAGATATGGCGTACCAAATACCACGAGGAAGTGATGAACAGGGTGCAAAAGTATGGAGGGGAGGTCATCGTTTTGGCGGGTTATATGTTGATCGTCAGCCCGGAGATGTCCAGGCGTTGTACCATGATAAACCTTCATCCCGCCAGGCCGGGTGGGCCCAAGGGAACCTGGCAGGAAGTCATTTGGCAACTGATTGAGAACAGGGCCACCGAGACAGGCGTGATGATGCACCTTGTTACGGAGGTACTCGATGCAGGCGCCCCTATTACGTACTGTACCTTTCCCGTTCGCGGTGGGGTTTTTGACCCCCTCTGGGATGATCTTGAGAGCAAATTGACGGAGAAAAGCGTGGCCGATATCATCGCGGAAGAAAGAGAGGAGAACCCGCTCTTCAAGGAGATTCGCCGGCAGGGGGTGAGGCGGGAGATCCCGCTGATCATTTTCACCCTGAAGGCCCTTGCCGAGGGGAGATTAGGGGTTGCGGAGGGTAAAGTCGTAAGTGAAGAGGGGGAACAGATCGGGGCAGTTCTTTTGAATGATGAGATAGAAGGCTATTTGAGGGAGATGGAGTTGGGATGAGGTCGCCGGAGGCCGGAAAAGGGAGCTCTGAGCGAGGGTCAAAGATTTTTTCATTCTGGAGATTCCATTGCTACGGGGGAAAAAGCCGTTGCCCTGAGCGAAGGGGAATTGGGCCAACAGACCAGAAAGCGCTGCAGCGGCCAATCAGATGAGAGGCGAAGAAGGTGACAACGAGGCAATTTAATACCGATTGCGAAGGGCCCATCTCCAAAAACGATAATGCCATGGAACTCGCCGCCTCTTGTATCCCGGATGGGCAGCGATTCTTCTCATTGGTCAGCAAATACGACGATTTCCTTGCCGACGTTGAGAAAAAGCCTGGCTACAAGCCAGGAGATACCCTGAAGCTCATCCTCCCGTTCTTGAAAGCCCATGGGATGACCAATGCGGAGATGGTGGACTACTCCAGGAAGAACATCATTTTAGTCCAGGGCGCGGTGGAAACACTACGGCTTGTCAATGGACTGATGCCCTCCTTCATCGTCAGCACGAGCTACGAGCCCTATCTTCATGCCCTTTGCGGCTTGGTCGGTTTCCCGATGGATCGGGTTTACTGTACCAAGGTAAATATCGATGCATATCCGCTGGGGAAGGTGGAGAAGGAACGCCTGAGGGAGTTGGCCTCCGAGATTGCAGGGATGGAGATGATTAGCTGGGATGAGGAGGCCGCTGCCAGCAAGGATTTATCCCCTGCGGATCAGGGGACGGTGAGGCGATTGAACCATATCTTCTGGGAGGAGATCGCCAAGATGGAGGTGGGAAGCATTTTCGAGGAGGTGAACCCCGTAGGAGGGGTCGAAAAGGCCAATGCGATACTGGATAGCTTGAAGAGGACTGGGGGTGAGCTTGCCGATGTGATCTATGTCGGGGATAGCATTACCGATGTCCAGGCCTTCGAGCTCGTAAGGGATGGCAGGGGGGTGGCTGTCTCCTTCAATGGGAATGGCTACGCCGTCCGTTCGGCGGATATTTGCTGCATCTCCAAGGATACCGTTGTGTTATCGCTGTTGGCCTCCGTCTTTTATCGGGGAGGAAGGGATGGAGTATTGGAATTGGCCCAGAACTGGAGCCGGTCCTCCATTGAAGGGAGAGCGATGGAGGAAGAGGTAAGAGCCCGACTTCAATCCCTCCCCGAAGAGGACTTCCCAAAGGTGGAACTGATCGCTCAATCCAATATCGGCCGGCTCATCGGGGAAAGTGAGGAGTTCCGCAAGCGGGTGAGGGGCGTGGAGATTGGGGCCCTTGGATGAACCGGGAGGGTGGGAATTGTCGGAAGATCGGAACTTGATTTCGGGCATCGAGTATTTCGATAAGGGAATGCTTGAGAGCGCCATC
>CAYFXP010000491.1:0-1945 GCA_964346935.1 uncultured Syntrophobacterales bacterium | reverse complement strand
TCTCAGGTCCTTCTATGGAGATGCCGAATTTCTCCTTCCCGATATTGTCGGGATCGAGGTCCGTAACCCTCAAGGGGAAGGCCTTTGATAATACCTCCACCATCCGGGGCTGAAACCCCGCCATCGCAATCCTGGAATTACCGAATTCATCCCCAATATATCTAAGCAGTTCGAGGCTGCAACGCCTCGGGTCCTCGTCCTTGCAGTGGACAGCTTTATGGATCAATCCCACACGGTTCATGACTGCGTTTAAGGTCGAAATGAAGACCGCCCGATGGAGGTTCGTCCTCAGTTCGCCCCTCAGGATATCAGAGACGGCACCCTCATACCTCCCGAACATGTCGTTGAAGGCCTGACCGGGCGTTCCCTTAAGCTTCGCCTCCATCAATCGCTCCTTCCCCTTCAGCAGTGGATAATCCCGTTCCTCGGGGCTGCCAATGGCCTCCTCCGCGGTTAACGGCTTGGCAACAACCTGGACCTTTTCCGATTCCAAGCCATATTCTCGGACAATCCGGGAGAATTCCCGCCGCAAGGTCTCAAACACTTTCCCTCGATGTGATCCTTGAAACAAATCACCCATGAATGCCTCGGAAAAAAGGGTTTCACAGAATCCGCAAACACCGCAACTTCAATATGATGAAGATCTCCATCCCCACTTTCAAATCCTGAGCCTCGGCAATATCCCTCGGGAGTTCCGCAATGACCTCCCTATCGCCCACCCTCACGGTGAACCTCATAACCGAACCATGGAGGGTCGCCCTGGAGATAACCCCCTGAAACCGATTGAGATGGGGACCCGGCGGCCTATTACGAGAGAGGTAAACATCTCCCGGGGAAATGGCGATTTTCCTCACCGGGTTTCCCTCATAGGGAACGATAACCTGCATTCCGTTGCACTCTGCTGTTACCAGGCCGTTCCCCAGTACATGATATTCATCACATTCGAGGATGTTGGGTGAGCCCAAGAAATCCGAAACCCCATCTCCACGGGGATCGAAAAAGATCTCTCGAGGTGATCCGATCTGTTCCAGCCTCCCACGATTGAGAACGGCGACTCGATCCGCCATCTCCTGAGCCTCGTTGAGGCTGTGAGTCACGAAGATGGCCGTGAGCCCGAGCTCCTTCAGTATCCTTCGAAACTCGATTCTCAGGTATTTCGTTGTCCTCACATCGAGATTGTTGAAGGGCTCATCCAAGAGCAAGACCTTGGGATAGGGAGCGATTGCTCGGGCGAGCGCAACCCTCTGTTTCTCTCCTCCGCTCAAATCCTTAGGATATCTTCCGCCCAAATGATGGAGCTTCATCAAATCCATCAAATCCCGTAATCGGGCTTCCATCGTTTCGACACCCCACTTCCGCATCCTCAACCCGTAGGTTACATTGGAGGAAACGGTGAGATGAGGAAAGAGAACCAGATCTTGGAAGAGGTAACCAACCTCCCTGCGGTTTGTCGGGGTTCCCTCCATCGGAACTCCATCGAAGAGGACCGATCCCTCATATTCGATCAGCCCTGATATGATGTTCAGCAATGTAGTCTTTCCGGCACCAGTTGGTCCCAAGAGCACCAAGAGCTCCCTATCCGATACCGTCATGGTGATATCTCGACATGCGTAGTTGTTAATATTCCTCAGCTCAATGGAGGGCATTTCACCTCCAGTCCTTGGTCAGCCTGTGTTCAACATAGAGAAAGAGCTTCTCAATGGAAAAACATATCACCGACAGGATCATCAGGCAGACGATGATGATATCCAGCCGCATCAAGCTTTCCGCCTTCATCATCAGTGCCCCTATTCCAGTAGGAATGGCCACCATTTCGGCCGCTATGATGACCCGCCAAGCCATGCCGGCCTCCAATCGCAAACCGGTGAATATGTTCGGCAGGGCAATTGGCAAGAGCACCGTGCTCAAGATTCGAATATCGGGGGCACCGAGCGTTTTCGCCGCC
>CAYFXP010000490.1:0-3256 GCA_964346935.1 uncultured Syntrophobacterales bacterium | reverse complement strand
CACCCGTCTGACGGCCAAGAAACCAATATACCTTTCTAAAAGCGACCGATTTTCCAGAAGATCCTTCATAGACTGGAGGTTGAGATCCTTAACGTAGAATCCCTTATTGGGATTGGCAGTTACCAAATTTTCCGCCTCCAGCTGAAGCAGTGCTTCCCTCACCGGTGTCAATCCCAGACTGAGGCGTTTTTGAATCCTCTCCTTGTCAATGTAAGAGCCCGGGGGGAGTTTCAGGGTGACAATTTCCTGTTTGATGCTGTTGTATGCTTTTAATCGAAGATTTTCCTTCTTGGTTCGGGGACTACCCTTTCTGCCCATGAGATCATCCCGTGATTCTTATCAAGTCGTCTTTTGCGTATCTTATCCCATATGGAGTAAGAATGCCTTTGTATTCGAGATTTATGTAATTGAGGCAGGACAAATAAAGAGAATATTTGAAAAATATATTCGCTATATATTATTTTTTTTGAATTTTGTCAACAACAATTTTTGAGGTCCCTAAGAAAGTGGGAAAAGGAGTTCTGAGCACGAGCGACCCCTTAATGGCGAACTCCCGCGCCAATGGGCTGTATCAGGCGTCTATCCTACAAATTATGATTCAGTGGCAGAATGGCAAGGTTAAGGTAATCTGGCGGCTCATATGAGGTCAATTCCGCAGACTTTAGGGCGCAACGATTCTCGTCAAAGCGTCACCCCGGTTCGATTGATTCCAAATTCCCAATTGCCCCATCGTTCGGCCTTGGTTTTCTGTCCGCCGGCGACATCCAGAAGGAGGAGAAAAATCCGCTCCCCTACCCCATCAATGGTGTCTCGGCCTTGCAAAATAGTCCCCGCATCAACATCGATGTGGGCCTTCATCCTCCGGGCTGTTTCTGGATTACCCGTTACTTTGATTACCGGGGCAATGGGGCAACCTGCTGGAGTTCCTAACCCCGTTGAAAAAACCACGATCTGGGCCCCTCCTGCCGCCATCGCGGTTATCGACTCAACATCCTGACCCGGTGTATCCATGATCCATAACCCCTCTCCCCTTACTGACTCGGCATACTCAACCACACCCTGAATCGGTTTCGTACCTGCCTTATACATGCATCCCAGGGATTTCTCCTCAATTGTGGTGATGCCCCCTCGAATATTGCCGGGAGTTGGCTGTGAACCCCTGATATCCACCCCGGCACGGCGAGCACTCTCCTCCACCCTCTCGACAATCCCATATATTTTCCGGGCCACCCCTTTATTAATCGCCCGCGCAGCCAGGAGGTGCTCCGCCCCGATCATTTCCGATGTCTCAGAGAGAATCACCGTCCCCCCAACTCAACGAGTCGGTCCGAAACAAGCCCGACGGCGGGATTCGCCGTCAGGCCCGAGCTAAAATCCGATCCTCCACATTCGGTGGCCATGATCAATTCTGAAACGGGACAGGAAAGGCGCTCCTCTCGGGCAAGCGCCTTCTGCATCTGCCTAACGGCCTCCGCCCCTCGCCTCACACTCCCCAGAAGCCCCCCGCAGTCCTGGATCAGCAGTGCCTCAGCCAGTTTTCCCCTCCTGGCAATCTCATCGGCCAACGCCGGGGTATCGACCTGCTCACACCCGAGCCCCACCACCAGCACGGCGCCCACATTGGGGTTGTTCGCAAAGCCCACCAGGGTCCTCCTGAACTGTTCAAAGTCGGCTCCAAGCAACCCGCAGCCGAAGGGGTGAACCCCCACGACAGTTGATGGAATTCTTCGATTGATCCGACTGGCGACCTCGTTGGCACAAACGACGGTGGAAAGTATCAGCACGTGGTTTCGAACTCCCACCCTTCCGTCGTTTCTGCGGTAGCCGAGAAACTCCATATGGGTTGCTCCCTTATTCTCTTGTCCCCGGTCTGGAATTTACCCTGCAAGGGTATCGGATAAGGGGGAAGAAATCAAGGAATAGCCTGCCGGAAATACCGGAAAAGTCGCCCATCGCCGCTCAGAGCTCGTTTTCCAGTTTTCCGGCGATTCCCGACTTTGAGGGGCTGTTGCCCAAAACCCATTCCGCTCACTGAAAAGAATTTTTGATCGACGGCCTTTCGCTACGAGAACTCGCCATTTTAGCTCAAACGCGGGATGTGCGGCCGTTGCGCTTCACCGAGAATGGTTCCTAAAAATTCTTTAATGTTCGCTCCAGGGATATGGGCAACAGCCCGTTGACAATCGACATTTTGCCGTCCGCCTCGGCCCTCTCAACCTCAGCCTTAGCCTTCCGCCTTTCCCCTTTCCGACCTCAGCACTGCAACACCGCAGAACCGCAACTCGCTCAGAGCTCCTTTTCCGAATTCGCAGATGTCTAAATTTTGCCCGTGCACAAGCACCTTTACCAAAAAGTCAGGAAACTCCGGGAAATTGTCCCTTGTGGGCTCGCCTGAAATGTGATAATTGAGTAGAATCCCTTTGGTGAGGATTTTAAGGAGCATTGAGAGGACGATTCGAGGAGAGAGAAAGGGGCGGAAATACATGGCAACGGGGATGACACACAGGGAAAGGCTGGTCGCCGCGATATCTCATGAACAGCCCGATATAGTCCCCATCGATCTCGCGGGTACAGTAGACAGCAGTATCGTGGTGGAGGGATATGAAAAGCTAAAGAACCACTTTGGTATTGAAGCGGAAAATAAGATTTGCCATCGGATGATGAGGGTAGTCAAGGTTGACGAGGGAATCCTCCGAAGCCTGGACATCGACACGCGCGCCGTCTTCATCGGGGCACCCATGAAGGGAGAAGAGGAGCTTGGACCTGACCGATACCGAGATTTTTGGGGCGTAGAACGCGTTCATCCGGAGCACAGCTACTATTACGATCAGATCAGCTTTCCCCTTTCGGGTGACATAACAATGTCCGACATCTCAAACTATCCATGGCCCGATCCCGACGATCCCGGATTTGTACAAGGATTGAAACATCGGGTGAAATGGATCAGGGAACATACCGATTGTGCGGCCATTTTGGCCATTCCTGCCCCGTGCGTCCATACCAGTCAATATCTGCGTGGTTTTGAGGACTGGTTTTGCGATTTTGTAACCAGTCCACGGATACTCGAGGCGCTTTTGGACGCCGTTCTCGAGGTGAACCTCCAAATCGCGAAAAATGCGCTGAGAGAAGTAGGTCCGGGGGTTGACGTCGGCATCTGTGCCGATGACCTCGGGGCCCAGGGGGGGCTTCAGATCAGCTATGATCATTTCTTGAAATACATAAAGCCACGGCTTGAAAAATACCTCATGCAGGTACA
>CAYFXP010000489.1:0-2895 GCA_964346935.1 uncultured Syntrophobacterales bacterium | reverse complement strand
GGCTCGACGAAAAAGTTATCGTCAGCGAACAGGATCATCTTGCCCCGACTTGCCCCGACCTCATCGACCACCGATTCCGGCGATCGTGAGACATAGTCGCGTTTCTGGCCCAGAGGATTCAGGCTGAAAGTACAAAATTTACACTTGTAGGGACAGCCGCGGGACCCAAGGATCGTGTCAAATTCAACCGGTAACAGGCGTACACCTCGAAGGATAGGAAAGTACTGGCTTCGCCGAAGGCTCCGGTCCGGCGGGGTAATATCTTCGATAGGCTGGAGCGGCCGGTTGGAATTGTGAATGACCCGCCCGTTCTGCCTATATGACAAACCAAGAATCTGATCCCAAGGCCGCCCGTCGGCTAGCTCTTGGATAGTCTGCTCGCCTTCCCCGCGAACTACAACATCAACGTTGGGGCATCGCTGAAAAATGTCCTCCACATTCTCGGTCGCCTCCTGACCTCCAACGACGATCGTCCGATCAGAGCGCAATCGGTTGATATAGTCACATACCTTCTGGTATCGCGCCTTCCAATAAACGCTGACGCAAATCAGATCAGCACCCCTGCAGATGAACTCGGACATCGTCTGAGGCGATTGCATCCGCTGTTCGCAACGAAGATCGACCAGGTCGACCCGGTCCACGTAGTCTTTTAAAGCGGTCGCCACATACTCCAACCCAGTCGGCGGGAAGACCTCCAAGGTCACGCCCCGATCCCCCGCATAAGGATATATGCACAGGGCATGATGGTACCGCATAGTTACCTGCCTCGTTCAAGATACGGTGGTTACACTCACCTACGAAACCCTGTAGTTATTGTGCGAACGGCCGAACCTCATCTTCTCTCATGAGGCTCCGTGTCGACACCTCCTGAAAACTTGTCTCATTCCTTACTCCAGAAGGCTATGATTAAGAAGGCCTTTGAATGGTAATGATAAACGCAATCGACATCATTACCCCTTTTATCACAATCGGGAAATGAGTTAAACCCTTTTGTGAAATCGGACTTACCCAGATCAAGATTCCCTTTTATCTCTTATTCCCTCGGGATTTTGCCCATGCCTCATACCCATTGCATGCCTTTAATCTTGATCCTATATTTCAATTTTCCATGTCCAGGTAATGCAATGGGGAAAGGCCAAAACGCACTTTCATAAAAAGATGGACACCGTTATCCTTAGGCGTGATGTACTAGACGAGGCTGCATAGGAAACCCAGGAGTTGCCTTTTAGCGCTGGAAGGTGAAAATATTTCTTGAGCCCCCAAAAGGCTCAGGGGCCCCAAAGCCAAGGGATACCCAAGGTTATACCAGCAAATATTTCTTCCTCACCTCCTCATTCTCCCGAAGCTCCTCAACGCTCCCCTGATAACGGATCTGACCGTTATCAATGATATAGCCGTGGTCACTGAGCCTTAGCGCGGATCTCACGTTTTGTTCGGCCAGAAAAACGGTTAATCCAGCTTCCTTCAAGCTTTTCACCTGCTCCTCTAGGGCCCGCACCAGCACCGGTGCTAGACCTTCGGTGGGCTCGTCCAAGAGCAGCAAATCCGGATTGCCCATCAGCGCCCTGGCAATGGCCAGCATCTTCTGCTCCCCACCGCTGAGGCAGCCACCCTTCCGGGACTGTATACCCTTCAGGGCGGGGAAAAGCTCAAAAACCCTCCCCATGTCCCATCCCTCGGCTTCCCTCGTCTTCCTCTCGGCTATCTCCAGATTTTCGCTCACCGTGAGGTCGGCGAAGATCCTCCTATCATCGGGGACATAGGCTATGCCCTTCCGAGCGAGCACATAGGGCTGCGTACCGGTGATCTCCTCGCCCTTGAACCTGATGCTCCCTCGCTTCGGCGGCGTGAGGCCGATGATGCTTTTCATGGTAGTGGTCTTACCCGCCCCGTTCCGGCCAAGAAGGCAAACCACCCCCCCCGGTTCAACCCTCAGGGAGACCCCGAAGAGGATGTGGCTCAAACCGTAAAACGTGTGGATTCCCTGCACCGCCAGCATCATTCGCCTCCCAGGTAAGCTTCTTGAACCTCCCTGTTTTCCCTCACTTCTTCCGGCTTTCCCTGCATGAGGGTCCGGCCTTGGTGCATAACCATTATGCTCTGGGCAATGGAGAACACCACATCCATGTCGTGCTCGCAGAACAGGATCGTCAAACCCCGCCTACTGGCCAGATTCTTGATGAGCTCCAGCGTCGCCGCCGTTTCCTCAGGGGACATGCCTGCGGTAGGCTCATCCAGAATCAGCAGCGCTGGCTCATTGCCCAAGGCTATCGCTATCTCCAGGATCTTCTAGTCGCCATGGGATAGCGACCCAGCAATGTTCGCAGCCTTATCCGAAAGGCCCACGCTTTCCAAAATGGACTTCGTCTCCTCCACAACCAGATTCTGCGCTGGGGAGAAAATGTTATTGCTCCTTCTCCGCTGCGACAGCACGGCCACCTGAACATTCCCGAAAACACTAAGTCGGGGGAAGATATTAATTATTTGAAACGATCGGGCGATCCCCCTCTTACAGATCTCGTAAGCGGGCAATCCGGCAATCTCCTCCCCTCTGAAGAGTATCTTCCCCCTGTCCGGCCATAGCTGTCCCGTGATGAGATTGAAGAGGGTAGTCTTTCCAGCGCCGTTCGGCCCTATCACCGCCACCAGCTCCCCCTTCCCGACACTGAGGTTCGCCTGGCACACCGCCATGAAGTCGCCGAACGATTTGTCAACGGCCTCAACCTGCAACATCTAATTCGCTCCCCCCTCGGCTACTTCTTTCACCTGAGGCTTGAATTTCTCCAGGAAATATCCCATTACCCCCTCTGGCAGGAAGAAGATGAGCAGGATCAGGATAATCCCCAGAATCAACGTCCAGTACTCGGTATAGATGCCCACGAACGTACGGAGAGA